>CALUJK010000087.1 GCA_944320945.1 uncultured Bacteroides sp.
GGGGGCAGTATTGTGGACTATGTTTGTCAGGAGCCATGTCCCATTGACAAGCCTTCACGCATCAAGGTAGAGAGCAAGGTGCCGGTGATGACACTGAAAGCGCAATACAGCGATATTGATGTGAATGGTCATGTCAACAGCATCCGGTATATTGAACATGTGCTTGACCTCTTTCCGCTTGACTTTTATCGGGAGAAGCGTGTCCGCCGTTTTGAGATGGCGTATGTGGCTGAAAGTTATTATGGTGACGAACTGACTTTCTATCGTGATGAGGCCGGAGAGGGAGTGTACAATGTGGAAGTACGGAAGAATGGCTCGGAGGTCATCTGTCGGGCAAAAGTGATGTTTACAACACGTGAATGAGATTATAGATTTGAGATATACTAATTTTTAAACAAGAATTGAAATGGCACAAATGAATTTTGGCGGTGTGATGGAAAATGTAATCACCCGCGAAGAGTTTCCTTTGGAAAAAGATCGTGAAATATTGAAAGATGAAGTAATTGCCGTGTTGGGCTATGGCGTGCAAGGCCCGGGACAGGCTTGTAACTTGCGTGATAATGGGTTCAACGTCATTGTGGGACAGCGTTCCGGAAAGACGTATGACAAGGCCGTGGCAGATGGGTGGAAACCGGGCGAGACGCTTTTCTCGATTGAAGAAGCAGCACAGAAAGGTACCATTGTTTGCATGCTGCTGTCTGATGCAGCCCAGATTGCCGTATGGCCTCAGATAAAGGAGTATCTGACTCCGGGCAAGGCGCTTTACTTCAGCCACGGTTTCGGTATCACTTACAAGGAACGTACGAATATTATTCCTCCTGCTGACATTGACGTCATTATGGTTGCTCCTAAAGGTAGCGGTACTTCTTTGCGTACCATGTTCCTAGAAGGACGCGGCTTGAACTCCTCATTTGCCGTTTATCAGGATGCTACAGGACGTGCAAAAGACCGTACACTGGCTTTCGGCATTGGTATCGGTTCGGGTTATCTGTTCGAGACGACTTTCAAGCGTGAAGTGTATTCTGACCTGACGGGTGAGCGCGGTTCGCTGATGGGTGCTATTCAGGGATTGCTGTTGGCACAGTATGAGGTATTGCGTGAGCACGGACATACACCCAGCGAGGCTTTCAACGAGACAGTAGAGGAATTGACTCAATCGCTTATGCCACTCTTTGCCAAAAATGGTATGGACTGGATGTATGCAAACTGCTCTACGACGGCTCAACGTGGCGCATTGGACTGGATGGGACCGTTCCATGACGCTATTAAACCTGTTATGGAGAAGTTGTATCACAGTGTTGAGACTGGAAATGAGGCACAAATCTCCATTGACAGCAATTCGCAACCGGATTATCGTGAGAAGCTGAATGCCGAATTGAAGGCTTTGCGCGAAAGCGAGATGTGGCAGACGGCTGTAACGGTTCGTAAACTTCGTCCGGAGAATAATTAAGGAATTCCTGTATAGGATATAAAAAAACGCAGGTTGATGTAAATCGTATCAACTTGCGTTTTTTATTTTACCGATTGTGTAACCGTTACTCGCGGGAGGTTATTTGTATCAGTTGTCTGATTCTCTCATTCAAAGCATCGGCTTTGAGGAGTTGCTCCAGAGTGATGTGCATCCGGTATCGCCAGTAGTGCCGTGGATTGGCCGGAATGTTAATCCGTTCCTCTTGTGCGTTGGGATTACGCCATTGTCCGTCTATTGACAACCAGTCTTGCAGGGACAGGATGCAGAGAATGGAGTTTCCGTATAGGTGGTTACGCACAATCTCTTCGCAAAGTTCTGGGGTGGCTACGGCAGGTGCGGCACCATAATGCCCTAACATTGTGTTGTAGTAACGTTGCGTTTGCTGGTAATTTTCTTCCCACCATCCGCGCAATGTAGACATGTCGTGCGTGGAGATGGTGCTGACAGAACGATAGGGATACCAGTCGGGGTGGCCGAATTCCTGTTTGGGGTCTTTGGGCATACGTTGTATCTCAAGCGAAAGAATACGCAGTTCGTTCATCACCCATGGCACACAGTCGGGAATCATTCCCAAATCTTCGCCACATACAAGCATACGGGTGGATTGGGTGAGTTGCGGCAGTTTCTTCATGGCTTGGTCACGCCAGAAGTCGTTGTGCCGGTGGTAGAAGTATTGGTCATAAAGACGGTTGAAAGCGGCTTTCTCCCAATCATTTAATGCACGGTATATATAGCCATGTTGCACGCCGATGCGCGGATGGTATTTGTTCGGGTCGTGGCGATCGGGCACAAACAGAACATCACTGATGAGTGCATACAGGCCGTTGCGAATCCAGATGCTGTCTTCATCCGTTTTCCCTGCGAAGTAGGCTTCTACTTTGCGTTGCGTATCAAACTCCGGACGCATGCGATATACTTCCCAAGTATCAGTTGTTTCAATAAATGTTTGCTTTACATAGTCGGTGTGTGGACCGAATATCTGCTCTAAGAAGTATTCGTGTATATAAGGTTTCAGATACTCTTCACGGAATGGGAGTCCGTAGCTTTCTATCTCCTCGCGTGTCATGGGCAATGCTGGGACGAACTGTCCTAACAGGCCGTGTACAGCATCCATTGGAATTTCCCAAATGCGGAAGAAACCTAAAATATGGTCAATGCGGTAAGCGTCGAAGTATTCGCTCATTTTGCGGAAACGTTTCATCCACCACGCATAGTTGTCTTTCTCCATCACTTCCCAATTGTATGTCGGAAGACCCCAGTTCTGTCCGTTTACAGAGAAATCATCGGGTGGTGCACCGGCTTGCCCGTTCAGGTTGAAATAGTGTGGCTCGGTCCATGCTTCTACACTGTGTCGGCTGATGCCAATAGGAATATCACCTTTTAACACAACACCGTTGGCGCGTGCATGTTGTGTGGCTGCTAACAGTTGCATGTGTAGATTGAATTGGATGTAATAATAGATGGCGATATGTGGATAGTCCACAGTGCCGGGCTGGCATAATGCTTCAATTTCGTTGGCATTATAGGTGGAGTATTTAGGCCATTCGTGGAAGTTGGGCGTTTTATAGGCATCGCGTAAGTAGCTGAAGGTGGCATAGGGACGCAACCACTCTTTGTTGTTTTCAAAGAATGTCTTAAAGGCTTCCGAAGCCAAGACCTGTTCACCCTCTTGCTGGAAGATGAGGCGGAAATATTCCCACTTTGTGCGGTTAACGGCTTCATAATCGACCGTGGGAAGCGCATTCAATTCTTTTTGGCGCTTCTTAAAATCTTCCATTTTTTCTTTATCGTTTAGTGTACCGAGTTGGCTCAAGTCGGTGTACATCGGGTGAAAAGCGTAGATGGAGATACTGCTGTATGGATAGGAGTCAGTCCACGAGTGGGTCATGGTAGTGTCGTTAATGGGAAGAATTTGTACCACCTTTTGATGTGTTAGTACAGCCCAGTCTATCATGCGTTTCAGGTCGCCGAAGTCGCCGACTCCGAAACTCTTTTCCGAACGCAGTGAGAATATGGGTACGGCTATTCCGGCTCCTTTCCATGCAGGAAGATTGAAATAGACATAACGGTCGCCTATCACTAAGGTTTCGTTGTTGGCAATATCTGTTTCGGCCATATATCTGTTGGGATTGTTCTCCCACGCAACAGCACGGCGTTCTTTCTTGCTATAAAGAATAAATTTGTATTCTAACGGATACTTGATTTTGGATGCATCGATATTGGCTTGCCATTCCGGGAAATCTGCATCACTCATCAGAAGGGCTTTGTCCGGATTCCAGTCGCCTAAGGCGGGCTGATTGCCGCAGATGCCTAAGCAATGGTTGCTGTTGATGCAGGGGGCGTAGGCTTTTATCAAGAGCCCTTTTCTATGGCCTTTAGGAATGTCTGCCCGTTTGTGATGTGCCAGCAACGACTCGGAAAAAGCTGAAGTGTAGAAATATTGTTGTTCGGGAATATTCTTCCAGCAATCTTGTAGTGTGTATGTCTTTTGTGCAGCATCAGTTAGGTGGAGCACTCTAGGAAGATTGTTCCATTCGCTTCGTGTCAATCTTCCATTGTTGTAAATATGATAACTGTATTTTACGATGCCATTGGCGGGTATGGCAATTTCTATGGTATTTGTCCAGTGAATGCCGTCAACGGTATGTAGAGGAAGAGCATTTCCGGGCTGTTCATTACCAAGTTCAGGGATGGAACCAGCAACTCTGACTTCTTCTCCCCAATTTGTCCGATATTCAATGTTAAAAGATAGTATCATATATATTAGATTTTAGAAACAATAATAGCTGCAATGATTTGCAAGTATAACATTTATCTTCCATAATCATACAGCTATTATAGTCTAAGTTCTTTTAAAAAAGATGCAAACGTTTGTGTGCTTGTTGTTATCCGCAACGGGATGCTCCACACGTTTTGCAAATCAGGCAACCTTCTTGATAAACAAGTGTCTCATTGCCACAGTTCGGGCATTTTTTCCCTTTGGCTTCTGTGCCGTCTTGTATATATTTTTTTAGGGCACGTTCTACACCGTTTTTCCACGTATTGATGCTTTCGCTATCCAGTTGTAAAGAACTTACCAGTTTTATAACCTGTTCGATAGGCATGCGATAACGCAAGACACCGGAAATCAATTTGGCGTAATTCCAATACTCCTTGTTAAACTTCTCGGATAAGCCTTCGATGGTAACTTTATAGCCACGCTTATTTTCAAACTGGAAGTCGTAACGTTTATTTCCGTTTTCATCAACATTCTTGATGATGTGTCCTGATACTACATTTTTGGGTAATACAATACCTTCATCATCGTCCAATACACCGGTGAATATTTCGTAAGGATGATTGTCTAACAAACCTACGAAAGCCACCCATTTTTCTTTGTTGTTTTGGAAACGAACGACATCGGCGTCGAGAATTTTAGGACGTACCTCTACTACCGTTGGCGGTTTGCAAGGAGGCAATGAGTCTTTCTTGTCGTTCTTGGTGGAGATGAGCACACCGGAACGTGAACCGTCACGATAAACAGTACAACCTTTGCAGCCGCTTTTCCATGCTTCGACATATAGATTGTTTACCAAATCTTCGTTAACGTCATTTGGCAAGTTAATGGTGACGCTGATGGAGTGGTCTACCCATTTTTGAATTCGTCCTTGCATCTTGACTTTCATCAGCCAATCTACATCATTAGAAGTGGCTTTGTAATAAGGTGATTTTTGTACCATTTCGTCAATTTCTTCCTGGGTGTATTTTTTCGCAGGATTGTATCCTTGAGCTTCCATCCACGTAACAAACTTGGGGTGGAACACAATATACTCTTCGAAAGCATCTCCTGTTTCATCGATGAAGTCGATATGTACATTTGTGTCATTAGGGTTTACTTTACGACGGCGTTTATAGACAGGTAGGAAGACTGGTTCAATACCAGATGTCGTTTGCGTCATCAGACTAGTGGTACCTGTTGGAGCAATGGTGAGACAGGCGATGTTTCGTCGTCCATACCGCTTCATTTCTTCATAAAGTTCAGGGTCAGCTTCACGCAGACGATTGATAAACGGATTGTTTTTTTCGCGTTCGGTATCGTATATTTCAAAAGCACCGCGTTCTTTTGCCATTTCTACGGAAGAACGATATGCTGTTAATGCAATTGTCTTATGGATTGTTTCGGAGAAAGTTGTGGCTTCTTCAGTACCATAGCGCAGGCCCAATGCTGCTAGCATATCGCCTTCGGCAGTGATACCTACACCTGTACGACGACCTTGTCCGCTTTTGTGGTATATCTTTTCCCATAAAGTTCGTTCTGTATGCTTTACATCCTCACTTTCGGGGTCTGAGTCTATTTTTTCGATAATTCGTTCGATCTTTTCCAATTCAAGGTCAATAATATCATCCATGATACGTTGTGCTAATGCTACGTGTTTCTTAAATAAGTCAAAATCAAAGTATGCTTCAGCTGTAAATGGATGTACTACATATGAATAAAGATTGATAGCAAGCAATCGGCATGAATCGTATGGGCACAATGGAATTTCTCCACAAGGGTTAGTAGATATAGTGCGATATCCTAAGTCTGCATAACAGTCTGGCACAGATTCACGGATAATGGTATCCCAAAATAGTACACCCGGTTCTGCTGATTTCCATGCGTTGTGCACAATCTTTTTCCACAATTCTCCGGCATTAATTTCTTTTTTAACAGTTGGTGTATCAGAATTAATCGGATATTGCTGAATATATGGCTTATGCTCAGTTGCAGCTCGCATAAACTCATCATCCAATTTTACAGAGACATTGGCTCCTGTAATTTTCCCTTCTGTCATCTTGGCATCAATGAATGCTTCTGAATCAGGATGTTTGATAGATACGCTTAACATCAATGCACCCCGACGTCCATCTTGGGCTACTTCGCGGGTAGAATTGGAATAACGTTCCATGAAAGGAACCAATCCGGTAGAGGTGAGAGCCGAATTTTTAACGGGAGATCCTTTCGGACGAATGTGCGAGAGGTCATGTCCTACACCTCCTCGGCGTTTCATTAGTTGCACTTGTTCTTCGTCCACTTTAAATATAGCACCGTATGAGTCAGCTTCTCCGTCAATGCCAATTACAAAACAGTTGGAAAGAGAAGCTACTTGGAAATTATTGCCAATACCTGTCATTGGGCTTCCTTGGGGAACGATGTATTTAAAGTGGTCGAGTAGGTGAAAGAGCTCTTCAGCGCTTAATCCGTTAGGATATTTGGCTTCAATTCGTGCCACTTCATTGGCAATTCTCCAATGCATGTCTTCGGGCGATTTTTCATAGATATTTCCGAATGAATCCTTGACAGCATATTTGTTTACCCAAACGCGTGCTGCCAGTTCGTCGCCTTGAAAGTATCGAAGAGATTCTTTGTAGGCTTCGTCGTAAGAATAAGTCTTTTTTTCCACGATGTTGAGTTATTAGCGATTATGAACTGTATAAGATTGTAGAAGTCTTGTTTTTCATGTAGTAGCTTTCATTTGCAAAGCTATGAATGTTTTTTGTGATATCAAAGTAAAACATCCTGTTTTTTTGAACAGGATGTTAGTTTCCTGTTTTTATTTATTAAATTTCTGAATTTCATTGTTATATATATTTGGGCGATGATTGAAAGTTTCCCAAAAAAGAAAATTATGTTTTAGATACAGTAAGTCAATGCGACATTTTCGGAAGAAGTAAAGTTTTGCAAAAATGGAAACATTTGGTTGGCATTCTGTACATCTTTTCTTATCTTTGACAAAAAAATATGTTATGGAAAGTTTGAAACAGAGAAAAACAATTCGTCGGTATCAGCAGAAGGATATTCCTGCAGATTTATTAAATGATTTGTTAGAAACAGCGTGTAGGGCTTCAACGGTAGGAAATATGCAGACATATAGTGTAGTCGTGACACGCGATGCTGCTAATAAGGCTAAATTAGCGCCTGCACATTTCAATCAGCCTATGGTACAATCGGCTCCGGTTGTATTAACTTTTTGTATAGATTTGCGCCGTTTCAGTAAATGGTGTCGAGATCGAAATGCGGAACCGGGGTATAATAATTTTGAGTGGTTTGTAACCGGGGCTATTGATGCCTTACTTATGGCACAGACTTTCTGTATAGCTGCTGAAGAAAAGGGACTTGGCATCTGTTATTTGGGTACTACAACTTATAATCCTCAACAAATTATTGACGTATTGAAACTATCGGAACTGGTATTCCCGATAGCAACTGTTACGGTAGGATGGCCGGCTGAAGATCCTAAACAAGTGGATCGTTTACCTTTGCAAGCCATAGTACATGAAGAGGTTTATCATGACTATACTTCTCAGGATATTGACAGGTTGTATGCATATAAGGAGTCTTTGCCGGAGAATAAGCATTTTGTAGAAGAAAATCATAAGGAAACACTCGCACAGGTATTTACGGATATCCGTTATACTAAAAAAGATGGTGAAACCATGTCCAAAATATTATATCAAGCCATGAAGAAACAAGGTTTTTGAGAGTAATGAAATGATAAATGAGAGGCGTCAACGAATATACTTCTGGTTGACGCCTCTTTTGTTTTATTATCTTAGTAAGTTCGGTCCTTATCTTGCTTTAATGTATAACTGGCTTTCGTTGTTGGTTTAATTCTGTTTGTATCTCATCCAATTCTGTACGGAACGATTTATCAACTTCTCTTAATTCTTTAATAGTCTTGCAAGCATACAATACGGTTGCGTGGTCTTTGTTGCCGATTAAAGAACCAATTTTTGCAGTCGAAAAATTTGTGTAGTTTTTAGATAGATACATAGCGATTTGTCGTGCCTGCACCACCTCACGTTTCCTTGAACGGGTATGAATAGCTGTCGGTTCCAACCCGAAATGATTGCATACAGTACTAATAATGTCATCTACAGTAATCGTTTTGCCCGGACTGTTTGCCACTACCTTGTGCACAATTCGTTGTGCCAGTTCCAAAGTTACATCTTTATTATAGATGGTAGCATGTGCCATAATGGAGATTACAATACCTTCTAAATCACGAATGCTGTCTTCTACATTTTCTGCAATGTAATCTACTACCTCTGTCGGGAATTGTAGTCCATCTCTTCGAATTTTGTTCCACAAAATGCTTTTCCGCAATTCTACTGTAGGTTTTTCCAATTCAGCCACCATACCCCACTTGAAACGTGTAATTAGACGATCTTCTATGCCCTGAAGTAATACTGGAGCACGGTCCGAAGTTAGAATTAACTGTTTACCATTCTGGTGTAAGTGGTTAAAGATATGGAAGAAAGTATTTTGTGTTTTGGTAACGCCAGCAAATTCTTGTATGTCATCAATGATTAGAATATCAATAGACTGATAAAAGTTGATAAAATCGTTGATGGTGTTGTTACGTACAGAATCTGTGTATTGTATTTGGAAGAGATGAGCTGAAATGTATAGCACTCTTTTCTCTGGATATAATTCTTTTATCTTCAAGCCAATAGCGTTAGCAAGGTGAGTTTTGCCTACACCAGAAGCACCGTATAGGAATAAGGGGTTGAATGTTTTAGCCGGATGTTCGGCTACCGCTTCACCTACACTTCTCGATAATTTATTGCTATAACCTTCAATGAATGTATCGAAATTATAATCCGGATTTAGATGGGGATCCAAATCTGCTATCGGCATCCGTGGAACTTCTTTACGTACAACTACCCGTTGCGGGGAAGTCGGAACATGCGGCGTAGATGGAATCTTGACATCCGCCTGTGGTTGCTGTACTACCATGATGTTGTACATCAGTTTAGTACCTTCACCCATCACTTTGTATATGGTTCTTCTTAGCAGGTCGACAAATTTGTCTTCCAGATATTCATAAAAGAACTGACTGGGTACTTGCAGCACCAGTTCTTTGTTCTCATATTTAAGAGGTTTAATCGGGAGAAACCAGGTTTTGAATGCCTGCGCCGGAACATTGTCTCGAATAATGTCAAGACAGCGGTTCCATAACCCGATATGATCTATTCCACTCATAACAGCTATTACAATTTAATTAAGCAAGACTTCTACATATGCAAAAGTGAGAATCTTATTTTAAAAAAACAAATGCCTAAATCCTTGCTTTTTTGCTCAAAATAATAATCGCTTTACTTTCAGTAGGTTATAAGAAGCAGGTTTAGAACCTCATCGAAAGTGACTATTGCTTATTTGTAAATGCTTGATTATTATATAGTTTATACTTGTTTTTCTCGTGTTTGTATTAGCATATTGAAGATAACCGTAAAATGCAAATCTACTTTATATATCGGTAGTTTACTCTTTTTTTTACTTAGATGTTTTGTTTGTCTCTTATTTAGACATAATCTATATAAACGTAATATTTAAAATAAAAAAATGAGGATTGGGAACAGCTCCTAATCCTCAACTTTTTATTAGATATTTATGTTTGCATTTAGTTTCTTTATTTGTCTTTTCTGCCAAAAAGGGAGAAGTGTACATAGCGTTTGGGATGTGCTTTCAAGTCTTCTAGTAGACTGGCTGCATTAGCTGTAGTAGCGTTAAGATTATTGTAGAGAGACGGGTCATTCAGCAACAGACCTACAGTGTTATCTCTTTGGTTCAGTTTATCGGTGAGTAGTTTCACGTTAGCCAGTGTGGAATCTATCCGTTGCATGGCATTAGCGTAGTCCACTTTTTTCAGATTGTCAGAGATGGTTACGAAGTTATCTCCGATTGTATTCATTTTACCGGCCAGTTGAGGAATGTCGTTGCTCATCAGTGTTTCTAATTGCTTTCCGGTGACGTTGAGGCTTGCCGTCAGTTTTTCAAGGTTGTTCAGGGTTGCCGGAATAGCGGGACTTGCCAAAATCGCGTTCAGTGATCCTAAAATGGAATCCAATTTGGGTAACATCTGTTCGATTTTTGGCATCATATTGGCAACCTGTTCCATCATGCCGTTGTTTAGGAGGCCGGGAAGTGTGTCTCCGGGCAGATATTTCTCGCGTGGGTTGTTGGCTAATAGCAGGTTCATGCGGACACCTCCCAACATTTCAGCTGCCAATTCTGCTGAACTTCCTTTGGGAATACGCAAATCTGGTTCCACATCAATTTCCGCTATTACGTTGCCGGAGTTTTCATAATCATAGTACAGTTCACGTACGATACCCACTCGGAATCCGTCGGCAAAGACAGGACTTGACTTTGTCAGTCCGTTTACATTCTGAAACTTCACATAGAAATAACTCGACGGCTTAAACAAATGTATACCTTTCAAATAGTTGATACCATATATTAAAATGCCGAGAGCTACAATGCCGGCAATGCCGATTTTTATTTCTTTAGTCAGGTATTTTTTCATAACTTCTCTGATTATTGTTGATTATTTCTTGTTTCTATTTTCAAATTCTTTAATAGCTTCTTGAATGTCCATTTTTTTACCGTTCTTGAAAGCGATAACGAAAGCATCCTTGAATTTGGCGGAAATGCTACGTTTGATACGTAATATACGGTTATAGTCAGTTGATGAGCCATAGGTATATTTATACAAATTATTTTCGCGGTAGCAATCCACGTCTTTCACTCCTTTCAGTAACTTGTTGTTTGAATCTAACGCACGTGATGAAGCCAAGATCTGCACTTTGAATACAATTTCTCCTTTTGTGGTAACCTGTGTTTGGGGAGTCTCTTTCTTATCATCCTTTTTTAACCGGACTTCTTGTTCTTGTTTATAGGTCAGAAATGCCCGGTAGATTCCATTGGCAAGCGATGTAGTTCCCGCCTCTGAGTTTAAATATTGTTCTTCTACTGGAGTAGAGATAAATCCCAGTTCTACCAATATGCTTGGCATGGCACTGGCTTTCAACACTAAGAATCCGGCTTGATGTACACCCCTGTCAGCCCGTTTGCAGGTGTTATGTAATTCTTTTTGCACGAGCGATGCCAGATGTACGCTTTGTGACATGTACTTGTCTTGCATAAACTCAAAAATGATATATGACTCGGCTGAATTCGGATTGAATCCGGCATACCGCGTCTTGTAGTCATTTTCATATAGAATTACGGAGTTCTCGCGTTGAGCCACGGCAAGGTTGGCGTCCGATTTTGCCAAACCAAGTGTCCACGTAGAGGCACCCCGCATGGTTTTATTGTTTGCCAAAGCATTCGTATGGATGGAAATAAACAGGTCAGCTTTGGCATTGTTGGCAATTTCAGCCCGACGTGCCAGTGGGATAAAGACATCTTTCCGGCGTGTGTAAACTATATCCACATCCGTACAATTCTTTTCAATGAGTTTACCCAGTTTGAGGGCTACATTCAGATTGATATTCTTTTCTTTTGAGAATTTTCCTACGGCACCGGGGTCATGTCCGCCATGTCCGGCATCAATAACGACCAGAAAATTCTTCGCTTCCAGTTTGTTGGCCCAAAGGAGGGTTGCTGACAGACTGAAACCTATTAATATATATAATATGTATTGCCTATGCCGTTCCATAATTGCAATGTCGTTGCAAAGGTAATGGATTTTCTGTGAAAACTGCAATGTCGGTTCTGGGTTTTCAAGGTAAAGCGGTTATGTTTGTGTTATATTTCAATCAATAGGCTGTCATTAACAGATTTTATTTGTGTACAAGGCAGTTCGATTTCTCCGAAATGAAGCATGGCGTTGAACAGGCATATCTTTTGATATTGCTTTATTTCTTCCGTAGCAATGTTTTTCTCAATTAAAACGCCGTTGTCCAGTAGCTCTGCTCTACGTGTCCCTTTTAGTAACGGATGTGTCGGTGTGTACCAGTGTCGGCCATCCCAAAGGGCGATGTTGGCAATAGATGTATCTGTTAGGAGACCGTTTTTGATAATTAAAATATCGTCTGCCGTTTCGCGTTGTGTAAATAACCGGTCCAACCCCGAACGGTCTGCATATTTATAGCGATAGTTTATGTTATCCTCTTTTATTAGGCGTAAGCTTTTAACGGGACGTATTTGGTATGGGAAGTATTCTATGTTCAAAATTTCTGCCCCGTAAGTTATGCGACACCGTGTACGTCTCAGATCGTTTCCCGGAACATGGATAGAATGCTCCAATTTCAGTTCTGGCACACGCCCGAAAAAGCATTTTCTGGTTGCATTCATGCGGGCATTATGACGGGAGAGATTCTGTATTTCCCCGCCTTCTATGCAGATAGTTTCAATAAATCGGTACATAAATCTTCTGTTTCATCTCTTCATATTCATTGTGCGCATCACTTTGAAATGTAATGCCTCCTCCACTTTTAAATGCCATTACTCCATTGTCTCCCTGTTCAAGAAAACGAATCATCACGGCACTATCCAGATTCATACCGTCAAAGTAACCCATAACTCCGGTATAGAACCCTCTTCGGTAGTCTTCCGCTTCATGGATAATTTCAACTGTTTTCTTTTTGGGAGCACCGGAGATAGAACCTGCGGGTAACATACTGAAGAACAAGTCACCCAACTGCTCATGGCAATCATGAGGCAGTTGCCCACGTATTTCCGAACTCATTTGCCACAAAACACCCTGGTGGGTGTGCAATTTGTCGAGATAGCGGAAGCGGGTCACTGTCACTTCTCGGGCAAAGCGACTCAGGTCATTGCGTATTAAGTCCGTAATGGTGGCATGTTCTGCTGTCTCTTTCGGATCGTTTAGCAGCCGTTCATCTGCATGAGGCAGACTTGCGTCGATGGTTCCTTTCATGGGATAAGAATAGATGAAGCCGTTGTGGATGCGGATGAACATCTCGGGAGAGGTTACGACGAATCGATCTTTTAGCCAAAGTTTGTAGCGTGCTTCTGCATATTCGAAAATCTGTAGTAGAGAAAGATTGGTTTTTACGGGAGTGACACAGGTCAGATTTGTCAGGAAAGAGTTACCTGCAAGAATGTTTTGTTGTACAATGTTAAACGATTGGCAATATGTGTCGAACGGTTCCGGGTACATCTCCCAAGCGATCTGTTCCGGCATGTTTGTCTGCCGTTGGTCTGTTCGGTGGCAAAAATTCGGAAATTCAAATTGAAGTTCATCGGTAGGCAGTTTGTCCGTTTCTTCCACGATACATTGCGTTCCTTCGAAGTCTGTCAGGAAGAAAAAGGCTTTCTGTGCTTTCCCCCATTCGTCCATCCGTCTGCGTGCTTGTTCATTATCAATGAATAATTGCTCTATATTTTTCATGCTTGTGGTTTGTTTGGAGGGACAAAGATAGTAGATTTGATTTATACGAAATGGTGAAATACTAATATACGTTGGTCGATAACATATTGCTTTTGAACCCTAAAATATGACAAAACTCTACTGTTTTTACTCATAATCACATGGTTTTCCAATGAATATCTGTACCTTTGCAAACGCATAAACCTATAAAACGCAAAATGTTTCTTCGATTTTTAAAGAACTGGACATTGCCTGTTGCCATGTGTGTGGGGATTGTCACCTATTTCTTATTGGCAAATATTCCGTTCTTCGATCCGCTTAAGCCAGGCATTGATAAGGTGATAGCGATATTGATGCCTTTGCTGATATTCTTACAACTGTTACTCACTTTTTGTAAGGTGGAAGTGTGTGACCTTCAATTAAGGCCGTGGCACGTCTGGCTCTTGCTGATTCAGTTGGTTACGTGTGTGGCGATGGGGGCTTTGTTAGTCTGCTTTCCCGTGGAAGAGGTCAATCGGGAGATATTCGAAGGAGCAATGGTCTGCTTCATTTGCCCGACAGCTACTGCGGCTGCGGTTGTAACTGGTAAACTGGGCGGCAGTGCAGCCGATATCAGTACATACACCCTTTTGTCTAATTTATTGGCGGCAGTGGTGGTTCCGCTGGTATTCCCGTGGGTGGAGCCTCATGCCGATGTTCATTTCATGGGAGCTTTTCTCAAGATATTCGGTAAGGTATTCCCTTTGTTGATATTACCGTTCCTGTTAGCCTGTTTCTTGCGGCGCTTTATGCCGGCGGTTCATCGCCTTTTGTTGGGGCTTCATGATGTGGCCTTCTATTTGTGGGCAGTTGCCTTAGCTATTGTGATGGGACAGACTGCACGCTCGCTGGTTCACAGCACTGCTCCCGTACAGGTGGAAGTGATGATAGCGTTGGCAGGATTGGTGACCTGTGTCATACAGTTCTATTTAGGCAAACGTATTGGCGGGCATTACCGTTCGCGCATTTGCGGCGGTCAGGCGTTGGGACAGAAGAATACGGCCCTTGCCGTATGGATGGCATATACTTATTTGA
>CALUJK010000088.1 GCA_944320945.1 uncultured Bacteroides sp.
TTTTTTCTTCAGGAGAGAATGCATTGTTTACAATGGCAAAACACTTGGGCTTTGTCCACGAATCATCTACCAATGGACTTTGTTTATCGGGGTCTAATTTTTCACCGGTATATCTATTTATCTGTTCAACATAAATATACTTACTATTTTTATTGTAAAGTGTCACTAATTGTGCACCTTCCACTACATCACACTGATAAGTATATCCATCCTCATAGAAGGTTTTGTCATGAGTATAATAATTGGTTTGAGCTGTCAGATTAAATACAAACAAGTAGCTAAAAAGTGATAATAAAATGATTGTTTTCATATTCAGCAATTTTTAGATAACTCGTACAATGTCTTGTGTATAGCCTTATTACATTCTTATTTAGGTTCCTGTCTCCACCATAGCATAATATAATTTCTCTTTTTTCCCTCCGGTGTAATGGTAAACCAGATGTTCTTTTTAATTTCCGTCTCTATTTTTCGATAAACGGAGACCGGAATAGTTGCGTATGGATTGAACGTGACAAACATGAAATCCACATCGATGATTTTTCCGCTATCGGGATCTATATACATTGTTATTGTAAATTCATAACCTTTTACCCGTTGCTTCTCTGTGGGAGAGAAAGCATTATTCACAATGGAGAGACACTTGGGTTTCGTCCATAAATCATCCTCAAATTGACTTAATCTATTCTGTTCGATACTTATTTGTTCACCAGTATATCTGTTTATTTGCTCAACATAAATATACTTACTGTTTTTATTGTAAAGTGTTACAGATTGTGACCCTTCCTCTACATCACACTGATAAGTATATCCATCCTCATAGAAGGTTTTGTCATGAGTATAGTAATTAGTCTGGGCTGTCAGATTAAGTGCGAACAAGCTGCTGAGAAGTAATAATAAGATGATTGTTTTCATATTTAGCATTCTTTAGTTAATTCTTTTAAATTAGAAAAATTAGTTATGACACTTCGATTATTATCATACGAATAATTTTCATAACCTTTTGTCTTATGAAAAATCGGAACAAGTGTTTCGTTAATATAAGTGTCGAACAGATCTATATGTGTATTGCTTTTTAGAGAACCTTTATTATTTATGAAGTCTTCAATTCTTGTAGTTCCTCTTAAACGTTTATCATCTATATATTTCTTTTCCCACTTACTATCCGCATATTCCGGTAATGAACTCACATAAAGATATTGTGCATAATGCGCCTCTATTTCTTGGTTCAACATTGAATCTGTAAATGTAGACTCTGTTTCTTGATATGCCTGATAGGCATGCCACATCTCATGAAAAAGCATATTACTTTCCACGGAACTCATACCTAAAGAGATTCCGGCAGTTTCACCATCAAAATGAAATCCTCCTCCATTATTTGTAAATTGGATACTTAAGGTAGCTCCATCGAGAGCTTCGTAAAGGCCGTCAATCAATGCTTCTCCCATACAGTTTTCTGTTATTTTATCAAGCATCCTATCTATTACCTGCCAATTGGCGTCTGTCATATTTGAATTTCTGAATAAATCTTGGGCTGTTATTTTAGAATTCGGGCTTTCCTCTATAGGTGGTAGCTCACCTTCATCCAAACATTCACCGTAGCAGTCCGGTTCTCCACAATACGCACAACCTGTCAGTTCATCGCAAATGCAGTCCAAATATTCGCAAAAAGGACAATATAAATCACAAACATAAGGATCCTGGTCGCACCAAGGACAAAGGCGGCCTAAACATAGGTCGCAAACTCCGCATTGACACTCGGCCTCGGCACTCCAGCACTCGCAGTTATCTACTTCCTGTCCACAAAACGAGCAGTAGAATACTTCCGGTTCACTTTCGCCCACCGAACGGGTGACAGTGGCTTTTGTACGTGGTACTTTGATGCCGTCTAACAGTGCGTTTGCTCTTTTCCTTCGGGATTCAAGGGTTCCTTTACCGGAGGGCAGGAAGACATTGGCAAGCAACTCTCCATTTCGGAATTTGGCGACCGATATTATTTTGGATGTTCCTATATGTGTATAGACGGCCAGACCGCTATATCCGTTTTTCTCTTCGGCATGGGTAAAGGCGGCATTCATGTCGCCTTTGTATTTTTATTATTCAAAACGTTTTGGATTATCAGGTACCATGAGCGGGTAACGGTCTATTGCTTCTTGAAAACCATCAATTGGGTCGGACAATATCGTACTATGTGTATATTGGCGCGCATTGGCCTTTTCTGATGAACCGGTTGGGCCGTATAGTAAATATTCTCCGGTTTGAAGATTGGTTATTTCCAAACGTGCATCGTGGTTTATGTCCATTTCTGCATGAATGGTGTAATTACCAACGTTTATTTGGCCGGAATCATCAGGTGTAGTAGGAACGAATGTCATTTGGTTGGATTCATCTATTTGGATGATGGCCAAGAAGCGCATTCGTTTGCATTTTTCTGTATTCTCGAAAGTACTGCTGTATTGATTCTTCTCAAACTGGATGGGTTTGCGGCCCCGTTGTGGGTTCAACCAGTCGAAAGGCTTTATATACGATGTATCGCTGAGAGCTACGGTTAGCGGGCTGCTGCCGAACACTTGTGCCAGGGCATCGCAATTGTCCGCATCGGCTATCAGGTTGTTGTCGTTATCCAATTGCATGTGGCTGCGTTCTAAGCCGTTGAGACGGAAAGTCCAAGTAACGTCCTTTTCAGATTCCAATTCGTCGTACACCACAACAATGTTGGGACGAAGCAGAGCAATGTGGCGACGGAAAGTCTTGACTTTAGGATCGTCGTTATCGGTCAGAATAAAACCGTTTTCCGCTGTATAGGCGTGTACGTCTTGTAAGGCTCCTATCCAGTTAGAAGCACTTTTGTCGAATTTAACATAAGCATGAGAGGCATCTCCCAATGCATAAGTGATATTTTCACTGTTTAGGAAGCGGGCAATCCAGCCATAACCATTGTGTGAGAACGATTGTGTTTTGCCATTTACGGTTAATGTATTTCGTGCCCGGCTGTGCTTGTGTGCCAACAGGTAGTGTTTGTCACGAGTGGTAATCTTATATCCGGTGGGGTAAAACAGCGGTTTTCCTCCATATATGATATTAAAACTGTTTTGCTCGGCCAGCCCGTGTGAACCAACTCCAAATGGTGAACTGCGGAAAGAGAGGAATAAATTGCTGTCTGCTCCCGGTTTTTTACTGTTCATGATGACAATACCAGTTTGTGGAAAAACAACGGAACTGGAATTGGACTGTGATTGTACACGGTTCTCTTTTGGATTGGTTGTTATATCATTTTTCCATAAACGATATGATGCGAAAGAACTTTTAGTAAACCGGAATGGTCTATTTGTTGGTTGGCCGGAGAATTTGTAAGCATAGCGGATGGCGTTGGCATTATCTTGTTCCAGCCCGAGAATATAAGAGAATCCGGTACGCAGATAGTTCTTTACCGGCCACTCTTCGCTTCCATCAGAAAAGCCATCGCCGGAACCGTCTGTTTGTACTGTATAGCCCAATGCATTGGCACAGTTGAGATACCAAGGATGTTGGAAGAGATTGACGCCAAACAATTTTCGGTAAAGTACATAATTGCTAACCATAGATTCCATGTTAACGTGTATATATCCCATGTTACCGTTCGGCCATACGCCATCGGCTAAGAAACCACCACCGGGTGAGCGAGACAGCCAAATGTCATAGAACAGATTGAACCATTCGGCAGCTTCCGATAGATGGTCTTTCATGATGATGGTAGTGGTGAAAGCATCATGGAAAGTGTGCTGAAAAAAATGTGCGGCTAGAATGCCGTCGGCAGCTCCGATATTATCCTGCATGAGTCGGTTCAGCAGTTTCTGCATGACGCTTTTGATGAAAGCTGCGTATTGTTGACGGCTGGCGTCATTTAAGTGAGAATATGCTACGTCGTACATCATAGCGAGAGTGGCCATGGATTTGCAGGCGGAGAAATCGGCCTGGTTGTACATGGCGGCACCGTCGCGACTGGCAATGTGATTGGCCAGCGCGATGGCTTTTTCCATGTATTTTTGGTTTTGAGTTTCCATGTAAGCATATAGCAAGTTTTCGATATCCTGGTCGATAGCTTCGACTTCGTACCGCAATCGGAAACGCATGATTTGTGTAATTTCTGTCTGTAGGGCGTTTGCTGGGATGGGGGAACCTTTCACTTGGTAACTTTCCACTGTCCGTGACAATGCCTTGTCCGCCTTGGCGCGAAATTGGTCGAGTAATTTTCGTTGGTCTTTTGTGAATTCTTTGGAGGTGTCTATCCCGTAGATACGCGGATGTGAAGCGGGAATCATTTGATATGCTTCAGCGGTCAGGGGAGATTCGAAACGGGGAGTTGCAGAGGAAATGTCTATCCGGAATGTGGGAGACCATTCTTTTCCCGAAACGCGGTAGCGCCAATACCATGTCCCTTCTTCGAATGCTTGATGATGATTGTAGAACGGCATGTGTAACCCGCGGTGGATAAATGTGGATGGGTCGGAAAAATCGGCTGTCCGGCTCATTTGGAAATCATAGCGCAGGTATTCGTCGAATGCTTTTTCGGTTTTGCTGGATTCACTCATGTCGGCTTGTTTGAAGTCTGCCATTGGCCAGGTAAAGACCGGAGGATTGACAATCAAAGTATGGCCTTCTATCGGATAAGGCCACCGACGGTTATCGTCCGGGCGAATACTACTCAGGGGTAGAGGCAGGATACCGCTTCCCCCTTTCTGAGTGTCATTGTCATTGACCAAATAAAATTTGGCAAAACTGTCAAGTCCCTTTGAAGGATTCTCTTGTGACAAAAGTGGTTGAGTGACGAGTAACAGACTGGCGCAAACAGCCGACATAAGTGTTTTATCCATGGTGATTACTTCTTATTTTGAATTGAAAACTGGAATGCTAAAGGTTCGTTCTTTAATCCCTTTGGCAAGGTGATGATTACTTTGCCGTTTTGATTAGTATATTTTACACGTTTGCCGGTTTGCAGCAAGGTGATTTTGCCTTTAGGTTCGTTACCTTCCCATTCGATGGTTGCAGGTAAGGTTTCTCCCTCTGGCAGAGTATAGATGGCATAAAGCGTTTTTCCGTCTTTGTTGGCGGTGAACCAAATACGACCACTGTTGTAGTGGGGAGTAGTGCGGGTAGCATAGATGGCTTTACCGTTTTGCTTCAACCATGCGCCGACTTCTTTCAGACGGTCGATGGCAGTTTGTTCGATTTCTCCTTGGGGAGTCGGTCCGATGTTGAGAGCTAGATTTCCACCTTTAGCAACGACTTCGGCTAGCATGTTGATGACCCATGAAGCCGGTCTGTATTTGGAGTTGGGGCTCCATCCCCATGTATTAGCCAGTGGAATATTGGTTTCCCACGGATTATTGATTTGTTTTTCCGGAACAACACGTTCGGGTGTCTGGTAGTTTTCATTACGTCCGGGTACAGTACGGTCGGCTACAATCAGCCCGGGTTGTTTCAGGCGGGCTTTGTCTACGATTTCATTCAGTTTGATATCTTCTTTTGGTGCACGTACCCATCCGGCATCCAGCCAAAGTATATCAACGCGACCATAGTCTGTCATCAGTTCGTCTATCTGATTGGCAGTAAATTTTTGGAAGCGTTTCCATTTCTTTGCGTATCTCTTGTTCTTGATGTCGTAGTTTACATTACGATTTGGAGTTGCCCAAAATGGATCCCAATAATCGTGGTGATGCCAATCGGCTTTTGAAAAGTAGGCGCCAATCATGAAACCTTTTTGACGGAAAGCATCAAATACGTACTTGGTAATATTATTGTATTTTCCATTTTTATAAGGACCGTGCATGATGGTGTAGTCTGTAAATTTGGAATCATACATACAGAACCCGTCATGGTGTTTGGTCGTGAAAATAAGATATTTGCAACCAGCCTCTTGTGCTACTTCTGCCCATTTAGCCGGTTCGAACTTGACTGGATTCAATGAATCGGCCAGTCCCCAATACCATTTTTTGAATTCGTCGTAGGGCATGTCTTTGGCAACCCGTTCTCTGCGTTTGGTGAACCGGTCTTCCGAGCAAAGTAACCATGATTCCGTAATGCCAGGTACAGAATAGATACCCCAATGGAACATGATGCCAAACTTGATGTCCTGCCATTGTGCTAGTTTGTGCAAGACGGCTGTGTCGGTTGGCCATTCGTA
This sequence comes from uncultured Bacteroides sp., assembly GCA_944320945.1. Lineage (GTDB taxonomy): Bacteria > Bacteroidota > Bacteroidia > Bacteroidales > Bacteroidaceae > Bacteroides. Next base: position 6,161 of record CALUJK010000088.1, read on the forward strand.
AGTTTCCGATTGGTTGTGGACTAGTTCTCCATTTTTAGTGCTGAATGCATTTTTTTGTGCATACAGTGTCAAGCATAAGCTGATGCATGACACAAAACATAGAATCTTTTTCATATAATGTTTTTATTTAGATAATGGTTCTTATTGTTCTTTCACGAAAGGCGGCTCTCCGATGATTTCTTTTATCATGTTTTCTACTTTGGACACTTCGTTCCAACTACCACAGACCAATAGAGATACACCACCTTCGGCTCCATCTACGCCACCTTTGGCTGTGATGAATACATCTACATCTGCAAACTCTTTGATGGCTTCTATTTCGGTATAGATATTGCCTTGAGTCACATTGAGACGTACAGTACCGTGTCCTCGTTGTGTATTGCCATTGGTTAATTTTTGGACGGCGAACAAATCTTGTGATGTTTCTTTTTCCAGTCCGACCGGCACTATCCAACGACCTTTTCCTTGGTCGGTGTATCGGCGTAATTTTGCTACGGTACCTCCGTCCGGTGCTCCTACGCACACGGCGGCCTGCCGTTTGGCATAGTTCACCATGTTTGCTCCTTTGAATACAATATCTTTGGGAGTCATACGTGCTAATGCTTCTGCGTATGTCAAATCAGAAGGTTTACCGTTGACAAGTACAATTTCTGGATGTCGTTCCATGTTTTTGGCAAAATCTTCTTTTCCTGTAGGGAAGATGCGGCCTGTCACAAAACTTCCATGTGGAACATCTAAGCCGATAAGTTCTTCAGCAATGTAGGTGTTGGTAGTTCCTAACGTGATGATGATAATGCCATTTTCTAATCGCTCCTGTACTTCTTTGTTGGCTGCGATGCCTTTTGCTATTAGTCGTTTGCTTTCGCTTACTGTCAGTCGGATAGTAGTCATGTAATCATGTGTTTTTACACTGTCTGTGCTTGTGGAGATTTCGTTTACTTTCGCTTTTTGTGTACAACTGCTGCATAAGGTTATTGCTGTAGCTAAAGTTAAAATGTGATATACAAGTTTCATACATTAATAATATGAATGGTGATAAAATTGTGATATTTGTGTGAGCAAAGGTAGTAGAAACAGTGGCTTGTATAGGTAAATGCCGATAACTCGTTTTGCATGGGTGTAAAAAAGAATATCACATTTGTAGAATGGGCTTTCAATTTTGTGCAAAATGAGCTATTATGATGCTTGAAATTCTTATATGGAGGAGGTATAGTGGTATTAAGGCTTGTAGGGGTGGAAATTATCTGTTTGTGTCTTGTGTGGCAGGGAATGTTTTTCACAGAGAAATTCTTCTTATTTGTAATTTGTATAGATACATTACTTTACAGAAAAATCTTTTATACTCATCCAGAATATACTGTGGCGGGGGCTTGCTCCGAAGGGCTTCGGAGCACGGGCGGAACAGCTCCGGAGCGTGCTCGAAAGGGCTTTGAAGCATGAACCAAAGGGCTTCGGGACAAATGACTTGTAATATAGTGCTCTTTTTGTATATACATTTTACTTTTCATTGTGTGAAACTGTAAGATAAACGGTTTTTTGTATCCTGATAACATTGAATTCGTGTTTTATAGAGTTAAGGTAATTACTCCAAAAAGAAATTATTCCTAATTTATGAAAATGCTTTCTGTTAACATCTTTTTAGCGTGTTGGCAGAACATAAATCTATTTCCTTTTGTTATTTTGTCAATGGAAATATATTAATTAAATAGTCAGATTATGAAAAACTGGAGATTAGAAGCGGCTATTATAGCTGTTGGTTTATTGCTATTGGGGTGGATGATAAAAGGTGGAATCAACGATTTTAAAGATAAAGAACGGAATGTTACCGTTAAAGGATTGGCAGAAATGGAAGTGCCAGCAGACAAGGTGACGTGGCCGTTAACCTTTAAAGATATAGGTAATGACTTGGTTGTTCTTTATACCAATATGGAAAAGAAAAACGATGCTATTGTGAAATTCTTAAAAGCGAATGGCATTGAAGAAAATGAAATTAGTATGGCTCCTCCTGAGGTGATAGATTTGCAAGCCGAACGTTATTATTCTTCGGAGAATAAACCTTATCGGTATAATGCAACTTCGGTTATTACAGTGACTTCGCGTGATGTGGATAAGGTGCGTCGCCTGATGGCAAAACAAACTGAATTATTGAAGCAAGGTATAGCCATAGGGAATAATTTTGTATCGTACGAATTTACGGGATTAAATGATATTAAACCGCAAATGATAGAAGAGGCTACAAAGAATGCACGTGCGGCTGCGGAAAAGTTTGCTAAAGATTCGAATAGTAAGCTGGGTAAAATTCGTAGTGCTTCACAAGGGCAGTTTTCTATTTATGACCGTGATGCCAATACACCTTATATAAAAAGTGTACGGGTAGTGACAACCGTTAATTACTATTTGGAGAATTAATGTCATTAGAAAGAAGAAGAAGCCGGCAGTGGGGCGCACGCTGCCGGCTTCTTCTTTTTTGATGTCTTTTTCTTTGTCGTTCAAGAAAATACTTCTATCTTTGCAGCCAATTTATGAGTCAATATAATGTCTCACTTAATTAACGAGTTAAACAATTTAATTTACTAATGGAAGATTTGAAAAATGTAAAGCCCATTGAAGATTTCAACTGGGATGCCTATGAAAATGGCGAAACCGTGACTGGTGCCAGTCATGAAGAACAAGAAAAAGCGTATGACAGTACTCTGAACAAAGTTAATGACCGTGAAGTGGTTGATGGTACTGTTATTGCGATGAACAAACGTGAGGTGGTTGTAAACATCGGCTATAAGTCTGATGGTATCATTCCTTTGAATGAGTTCCGTTACAATCCCGATTTGAAAGTGGGTGATACTGTAGAAGTATATATCGAGAATCAAGAAGATAAAAAAGGACAACTCGTGTTGTCACATCGCAAAGCACGTGCAACTCGTTCTTGGGATCGTGTGAATGCAGCTTTGGAAAATCAAGAAATTATTAAGGGTTACATCAAGTGTCGTACTAAGGGCGGTATGATTGTAGATGTATTTGGCATCGAAGCATTCTTGCCGGGTTCTCAAATTGATGTGAAGCCTATTCGTGATTACGATGTATTCGTAGGTAAGACGATGGAATTCAAGGTGGTTAAAATCAACCAAGAATTTAAGAATGTGGTTGTTTCTCATAAAGCTCTTATTGAGGCAGAATTGGAACAACAGAAGAAAGAAATTATCAGCAAGCTCGAAAAAGGCCAGGTTCTCGAAGGAACCGTCAAAAATATTACATCTTATGGTGTATTCATCGACTTGGGTGGCGTAGATGGTTTGATTCACATTACAGACCTTTCTTGGGGACGTGTAAGCGATCCGCATGAGGTTGTTGAACTCGACCAAAAGTTGAATGTAGTTATCCTTGACTTTGATGATGAGAAGAAGCGTATCGCTCTCGGCTTGAAGCAACTGACTCCGCATCCTTGGGATGCTTTGGATCCGGATTTGAAAGTAGGCGACCATGTGAAAGGTAAAGTTGTAGTGATGGCTGACTATGGTGCATTCATTGAAATTGCTCCGGGCGTAGAAGGCTTGATTCACGTTTCTGAAATGTCTTGGTCACAGCACTTGCGTTCTGCTCAAGATTTTATGAAAGTGGGTGATGAAGTAGAAGCAGTTGTGTTGACATTAGACCGTGATGAACGTAAGATGTCTTTGGGTATCAAACAACTGAAACCAGATCCATGGGAGAATATTGAGGAAAAATATCCTGTAGGCAGTAAGCACGTTGCAAAAGTACGGAACTTCACGAACTTTGGTGTGTTTGTTGAAATCGAAGAAGGGGTTGATGGCTTGATTCACATTTCTGATTTGTCTTGGACGAAGAAAGTAAAACATCCGTCTGAATTTACTCAGATTGGCGCCGATATTGATGTTGTGGTATTGGAAATAGATAAAGAAAACCGTCGCTTGAGCCTTGGTCATAAGCAATTGGAAGAGAATCCGTGGGATGTCTTTGAAAGTGTATTTACTGTAGGTTCTGTACACGAAGGTACTATCATTGAAATGTTGGATAAAGGTGCTGTCGTAGCATTGCCTTATGGAGTAGAGGGTTTTGCAACTCCTAAACATCTGGTAAAAGAAGATGGTACTCAAGCTCAATTGGAGGAGAAACTTCCATTCAAAGTTATTGAGTTCAATAAAGAGACGAAGCGCATTATCTTGTCTCATAGCCGTATCTTTGAAGATGCAGCTAAGTCTGAAGAAAAAGCAGAAAAGAAAGCTTCTAAGAAGCAGAATAGTCGTAAAGAGGAAACTCCGGTAATTCAGAACCAAGCTGCTTCGACTACACTGGGTGATATAGATGCTTTGGCTGCTTTGAAAGAGCAATTGGAAGCAGGAAACAAGAAATAATAATTCTTTAATTTCCAAATAAAATGAAAGGAGAACATCCACCGAGGAATGTTCTCCTTTTTTATGTTTAAAGAATAGTGCAATTTTGTTAGCGAAAGATACATTATAGGCTAGTATTATATTTTCATATATAAATAGTCATGTTGTTTGTCAGAGAGCTGTGTTCTATTGTTCTTATGAATATGTTGGAAAGTTTGTCATCACACATCATGTTCTCTTTTTGAAAAGAATAAAACCTCTTTACTTGGTCAGGCAGGTAAAGAGGTTTATGATGAAATTAATTCTTATCTTTGCTGTAGTTCTGGAGGAAGGCCACTTTCTATTGCTTTGTAAGCTTGTTGCATAATATTAGCAACATTCTCCGGTCCTTTGCTGGTTGGATGAATTGGGTCATGGATTATCAATGTTAATGGATGCCAATGTATCCATTTGGCTGTACGCGGTAATACCTGAAAGGAACCGTTTATGGTGACGGGGACAACAGCCAACTGCAAGTCATCTGCTACTTGAAAGGCTCCTTTTTTAAAAGTTCCCAGTTGTCCGGTATAAGTGCGGGCACCTTCTGGAAATACGACTAACGATACGCCGTTTTTGAGCGATGCTTCTGCTTGTCTCATGGTGGCTAACATAGTGCGTGGGTTACGACGGTCTACAAAAATGTGTCCGGCACTTTCGCATGCCTTGCCAACGAAAGGTATTTTCCGCAGGCTCTTCTTCATCATCCATTTAAAGTTCCGTCCAAGAAATCCGTATATCAAGAAAATGTCAAAAGCCCCTTGGTGATTCGGAGCGAAGACATACGAAGTATGTGGGTTCAATTTTTCTTTACCGTGTACATGTACAGGCAATAGTAGCAAATAACAGGTCAGTTGCGACCAAATTTTCCCTGGATAGTATCCCCAAATATGCGCACCTCCTATCAGGGAACCGATAATGGTGGTAAATGCTGTAAGTAGCGTGAGCACCAGAAAGATGGGCAGAGCAATGCAAAGCTGATAGATGATGTAGAATATGACCATTGGATTATGTTTTTTGATTCAGGGACAAATGTAGTTATTATTGTCTTTTTTTCAAAGTCAGTACGGTGATTTCAGGCCAGGCACCGAAACGAAATGGAAGTCCTACATATCCGATGCCAATGTTGACGTATAATGCTCGTTTGCCTTCATAATACATGCCACCCCATTCAGGATATTTCAATGAGGCGAGTGAATAGCCAAACATGGCCATCTGCATGGCATGCGTATGTCCGGCCAACATTAAGTCTATTGAAGTTGTAGGCAATACTTCTCTACGCCAGTGTGTGGGGTTGTGACTTAACAGGATGCTGAACATTCCGTCAGTTCCTTGTTTAGCTTTGGATAAATCGGCATATTGTGAGAAAGGAGGTTCGCCATCGTTTTCTACACCGATTAACGCGATGCTGTCTCCTTTATGATGCAGAATTGCATGCTCATTATTCAGCAGAATCCATCCCATGTCTGCCTGTTGTTGCTTTAGGTAATCAAGATTGTTTTTTTCCTCTTCCGGGTTGGACCAACGGTAATATGTACCATAGTCATGATTACCCAGAATAGAAAATACTCCATCAGGGGCACTCAAGTTGGAAAGTATGGTACGGAAGTCATCCAACTCGTGACTTTGCTGATTAACCAAATCTCCGGTAAACACGATTAAGTCGGCTTTTTGTGCGTTTACCATTTCCACCAGCCGTTTTATTTGTTCTTCTTTTCCTTTCCAACTTCCGGTATGTAGGTCTGACAGTTGTACGATGCGGTATCCATCGAAACCTTCCGGTAGTTTTTCCGAATAAAACTCAGCGTTCTTCACTTCAAAGCGTGATGTACCTATATACGCTCCATATAGTATATTACCGGCACTTATAACGGCCAGTATGAGTCCAAGAATAGTAAATGGGGCGCGATGCACAATAAATGGTTTCCGGGGAGAGCGGAAAGGTGTGTGATAACATATTTGTGATAAACATCGTCCCAGCCCTCTGACCAATATGCCCAAAAGGGAACAAAGCATGAATACTAATTTCGGAGCGGCAAAGAACAATACAGCCACAGCCAGATGGCCGATGCTTTGCGCATGATTCGACATGGCATTGTCGCCAGTCAGATAGATATAATATACATATATGATAGTTAATATAATGGTGGGTAACCAGTAGAGGAAACGCCAGAATATATTCCGAGTACGTTTTACTACATATACCAAATGAATATAAAGGTCCGGTATAAATAGAAATAGAATAAGGATGAGTGTTATTCGGTACATAAATCTTTCAGTTCATTAATGTTGGTTCGGATATTGTTGAGATGTCGAAATAGCAATTTCTTATATATGTAATATAAAATAAGAATGTCTGCTATAAGAGTGATAGTTATGATGAGAATTTGTGTATTGGCGGGATAATGTTGGTAACCTAATATGAAGTAGAGTATGGCCGTACTTATTGGAATCAATACACAAATGGCTATCACCTCATAACAGGCCAATTTATGTATGGTAATCATGCGCTTGCTTACTTCCAAGATGGACATTCGGTCGATATGTATTTCTTTAATTTTCTTATATGTATACCAATCCCATACTCCTCCCAAAGCGAGAAGTACTAGGCAGAATATTACTAAGGTATAAAGACGCTGTCGTAGAATAGCGTCTTCTATTCTTGTCAGTGAAAAGAGACTTACTACAATAATAGCTATAAAAAACAATGCACCGATAATCATACCCCAGCGTTGGGTATAAGCCAATCGACCCACACCGTGTTTTATGCTATTCTTGTAAGCAGTTATTAGTTCCGCAATATTTCGTTCGTCAGTCATGGAATGACGTTGCAGATGTTCATCCAATGCTTGCCACGATTCTTTTAATTTATCCAGTTCCATATCTATTCCCGTATTTTCCCAAAAATGATTAATGTAATTATTCCCCAGTTTAGTTCGCTTCTTGGTTCATCCGTTTTAGTTTTTCCTTGATGCGACTTAGTTTAGTAGCCACGTTGGTTCGCGTCAATCCGGTTATATCAGCTATTTCTTCATAACTTTTGTCCTCCAAGTAGAGAAAAATAAGAGATTTCTCCAGTTGTCCCAAACGGTTGATAAGTTGATACAGCTGGCGCAACATCTCCTGCATGGTGTCATCCTCTTCCGGAAAGTCAATGTCGTGTGTCAGCGTGATAATATCCGGTATGTTCTTTTCTTTCCGTAGAAAACTGATACATGTGTTCAGCGCAATGCGATATATCCATGTGGATACTTTACATTCATGCCTGAATTTAGGATAGGCTTTCCACAAATTCAGCACGACATCTTGATATAAATCGGCCAGTGTAATGTCAGACGTTGCATAGAGATAACATACTTTGTAAATGATGCGTTCATGTTGACGCACTACAGTTACAAATTCTTGCTCGATAGTTTCCATATCTCTAATTAATGTGACTTTATTCTATAAGTCGCATGTAAGTGGGAAAAATCACACTTAATGAAATTTTCTTATAAATTGGCTGCTAAGAATTTTCTCATCTGAGCCGTATCCATTTGTCGACGTTTGGCGTAATCTTCCAGCTGGTCTTCGCCAATTTTCCCGACAGCAAAGTAGTGAGCAGCCGGATGTCCCAACATTAGTCCGCTGACGGAAGCGTGGGGAGACATGGCACCATTTTCAGTCAGAGTAATTCCTATTTGTTGCATATCCAACAGTTTGTCTAGGATAAAGTTTATGGATTGGTCGGGAAGACATGGATATCCTACAGCAGGACGGATACCTTTAAATTTCCCAGCCAGCAGGTCGGGAATGTCCAACTCTTCATCTTTGGCATATCCCCAAGCCTCACGACGAATATACTGGTGTAATTTTTCTGTCGCAGCTTCAGCCAAACGGTCGCATAATGTTTGTACTAACAGCCGTTTGTAAGGGTCGTTGACGCAGAATTCTGTAGCATCATTGCTGACCGTAGCGGCAAATACGCCCACTGTATCTGTTTTCTCAGCGGAAAGGGGATATACAAAGTCGCTTAGACAAAGGTAGGGCTTTCTTTTAGAATGAACTTCCTGTTGGCGAAGTAAGGGCAACAATGTATCTTCCAATAGAAGATTGTTTCCATCGGCGTTGGCACGACAAAGGCGGTAAATGGTTTTCATTTCAATCAGCCCGTCCAGACGCGCCAATAAACGGTTGGCTTCGCGGAACAGGTTTAAGGCTTCGGTTGCTTTGACGCGTCCTTGTTCTCCAAATGAGGTAATCCATGTCGCACGTTCAGCATTGTTCTCATAAACCTTGGCAACGGTTGCGTACTTAGACCCGAAATCCCATGCGTGGAAAAAATATATCCAATTGATATATGGAACCACCTCGTGTACTTTATAAGTGATAACTATTGGTTGCATAGTGTCGTCAAGTACATAGGTTATTTATCGGTTGAACAATAGAGCTTCACCACGATGGTCGACGTTGACATTTTCTCCATCATATATCAGATGTCCGTTCACGAATGTTTTCTCTACTTTCCAGTCAAAAGTATGTCCTTCCAGCGGACTCCAGGCGCATTTGCTCAAGATTTTATTCCGGGTCAGTTTCCAAGGAGTTTTGGGACGAACCAATACTAAATCAGCATGATATCCTGGACGGATATATCCACGCTTGTCTATATTGAAGAGTTTGGCCGGTGCGTGGCACATCTTTTCCACAACGGTTTCAATGGGCAGCACATTCTTGTCCACCAGTTCCAGCATACTGATGAGTGAGAACTGTACCATAGGCATGCCCGATAAAGCCGTGAGTGCTCCTCCTTGTTTTTCACTCCAAAGATGCGGGGCATGGTCGGTGGCAATAACGTCAATACGTTCGGTATTGATGGCAGCACGCAAGGCATCTCGGTCTGTTTTCTGCTTAATGGCCGGATTACACTTGATGCGTGCTCCTAAACGCAGATAGTCATCCTTGCAGAATAGCAGATGGGGTACACAAACTTCCGCAGTGATTTTCTTTTCCGGAGAGAGGGGAGTATTGCTGAACAGTGGAATTTCATCGGCTGTAGAGATGTGCAGGACGTGTAGTCTGGCTCCGGCTTCGGTTGCCAGCTTGATAGCCAATTGAGACGATACGTAACAAGCCTTTGCCGAACGGATATATGGATGCTTGATAAGAGGAATGTCATCCTGTCCGGAGAATATAGAGCGATGTTTACCTATCTGTTTCTTTATTATTTCATTGTCCTCGCAATGGGCAGCTATCAGCAGGTCTGTACCGTTGAAAATCTGCCGAAGGCTTTCCATCTTGTCTACTAACATATCACCGGTGCTGGAACCCATGAAGAGCTTGATGCCACAGACCCGTTTGGCATCCAGTTGCGGAAATAAGTCATAGTTAGTACGCGTAGCTCCAAAGTAGCACGAGTAGTTTACCACACATTTCTCTTCCATAAGCCGTTGTTTCTCTTCCAAGTCTTTCAGTGTGATGGTTTGTGGTTTTGTGTTGGGCATGTCCATAATGGACGTGACACCTCCGGCAGCAGCGGCGCAACTTTCAGTCAGGATGTCGGCTTTGGGGGTCAGTCCGGGGTCGCGGAAATGTACATGGTCGTCTATGACTCCGGGCAGCAGATAACATCCGGTTGCATCTATAGTTTCATCACTGGGAGCAGAAGGTGCTTTTCCTTTGGCTAATATTTCAGCTATCAGTCCGTTTTCTATAATGATTGAATAATTCTTGCGGACCTTTCCTTCGTTTACAAGTATTGCATTTTGTATTAGTGTACGTGTCATTGTATATTAGAATAAAAAGTTGTTTTTACGTTGCTTGTGGATATTTGTGGAACCAACTGTGCCATTTCAGGCGGATGACTCCGAATATGGCCTCACCAAAAATACTGCTGTTCATCTTCGATGTTCCCAACTCACGGTTGATGAAAATGACCGGTACTTCTTGAATGCGGAAACCACATTTGTAGGCTGTAAATTTCATCTCTATTTGGAAAGCATATCCTTTGAAACGGATAGAGTCAAGGTCAATCGTCTCCAGAACCCGACGACGGTAGCAGACAAAGCCGGCCGTCGTGTCATGTATGGGCAGACCGGTAATCAGTTGTACATATTTGGAAGCGAAGTATGACATCAACACGCGTCCCATGGGCCAGTTTACCACATTAACACCACTGACGTAACGGGAACCGATGGATACATCTGCTTTCTCGTCGTGGCAGGCATGATAAAGCCGTGGTAGGTCTTGTGGATTATGGCTGAAGTCTGCATCCATTTCAAAGATATATTCATAGTCATGTTCCAGTGCCCATCGGAAACCGGCTATGTAAGCTGTTCCCAGTCCCAGTTTGCTTTGCCGTTCTATCATGAACAAACGGTCGCGGAATTCATCTTGCAGGCGGCGTACGATGTCGGCTGTTCCGTCGGGCGACCCGTCTTCGATGATAAGTATGTGAAAACCATGCTGTAGCGCAAATACGGCACGGATGATATTTTCTATATTCTCCCGTTCGTTATATGTCGGAATAATGACAATGCTGTCCTGTTGTGTATGCATGACTGGTGATTGATATGGGTTCGGGGAACAAATATAGTGCATTTCTTTGAGGCATCAAACAGGTTGGGAGAGATATAATTTGCGTAAGTTAGATAATTCTTCTGTTCGTCATTGGCTATTTCAATGAATTCCCTTTTCTGAGAAGTCTGTATTTATCTTGGCAGATTTCTTTTTTACTTTTCAGATTCTTTGTGTGGATAATAAAATATGCATACAAAGAAGATTCGTATTGCAGGCCGTTTGCTCTGAAGCCTTTTGGCTCGTGTTTCCAAGCCTTTGCGAGCGCGTTCCGAATTAACTTCGTCCGTGCTCCGAAAGGCTTCGGAGCAAACACACGTCACAGTACCTTCTGGGGCGGTATAAGGACTTTTTCTGAAAAGTAACGTATATGTACAAATCGCGTTCTGTTAAGGCAAATGGGATATTCGCTTGTGGGTACCCTTTTCGGAACTTATTTACTTCTGTAATTGTTAAATGCAAAGGATTATTTGTACTTTTGCGCTTTGAAGAAGGTGTTAAGCCATATTTTTTTCAACCCTTTTATTATAATCGTAAGATGACTCTTACAGAACTTCAATCCCGTTATGTCGCTCATCCTAATACTGATAAGGCAATGTGCCTGTTGAGCGATTCGCGTATGCGCCATGTCTATTTTAGTGGTTTGTGTGCTTCTTCTGCTTCTCTTTTCTTTTCAGTCTTGGTACAGCAGAAGTCAATGCCGTTTGTATTTGTTTTAGGCAATCTGGAAGAAGCCGGATATTTTTATCATGACTTGACGCAAGTACTGAGTGCAGAACGTGTCTTGTTCTTCCCGTCTTCTTATCGCCGGGCCATTAAATATGGGCAGAAAGATGCGGCCAATGAGGTGCTGCGTACAGAGGTGCTCAGCCGTTTGCAGAAAAATGGAGAGGGCACTATTGTAGTTACGTATCCCGATGCATTGTCCGAAAAAGTTGTGTCGCAGCGGGATTTGGAGGAGAATACATTGAAACTGCATACGGGTGAAAAGGTCGATATGGCATTCGTAACGGATGTATTGCGCAGCTACGGATTCGAATACGTCGATTATGTGTACGAGCCGGGGCAATTTGCCGTGCGTGGTAGTATTATTGATGTCTTTTCTTTTTCGTCCGAATATCCTTACCGAATAGATTTCTTTGGAGATGAGGTGGACAGTATCCGTATGTTTGAAGTAGAAACACAGCTCTCACGTGAAAAGAAAGAGGGCATCGTCATTGTTCCAGATTTAGGCCGGAATTTGAAGTCCGGAGAGGATAACGGTTTGGTGTCATTCCTGGATTTCCTTCCTGCGGACACGTTGCTGGTCATGCAGGACTTCTTGTGGTTACGCGAGCGCATTCAGCAAGTACACGACGAATCATTGACTCCCCAAGCCATTGCTGCCCGCGAAGCGGAAGAGGACAGTACGGTGAGATTGGACGGTATGCTGATTGACGGGGGCGAGTTTACAGTTCGGGCATTGGATTTCCGTCGGATAGAATTCGGTACGAAACCGACCGGTACGCCCGATGTCACGATAGCATTCGATACTTCGGCTCAGCCTATCTTTCATAAAAACTTCGACCTTGTAGCAGATAGTTTCAAAGCCTATTTGGAGAAAGGTTATACTATATATATATGTAGTGACAGTAAAAAGCAGACTGACCGTATCCGTGCGATTTTTGAGGACAGGGGGGATGATATAACCTTTACAGCCGTAGAACGGACGCTGCACGAGGGATTTGCGGACAATGTATTGAAGCTTTGTATCTTTACTGACCATCAGCTGTTTGACCGTTTTCATAAATATAATCTTCGCAGTGACAAGGCAAGGAGTGGAAAAGTGGCTCAATCGCTGAAAGAGTTGAATCAATTTACTCCCGGTGATTATGTAGTACATACTGATCATGGTATCGGTCGTTTTGCAGGTCTGGTACGCATCCCGAACGGTAATACCACGCAGGAGGTGATGAAGCTAGTATATCAGAATGACGATGTTGTGTTCGTTTCTATCCATTCGTTGCATAAGGTTTCCAAGTATAAAGGAAAGGATGGGGCACCTCCCCGTTTGAACAAGTTGGGCACCGGCGCATGGGAGAAACTGAAAGAACGTACCAAGACTAAGATAAAAGACATAGCCCGAGACTTGATAAAGCTGTATTCTCGCCGTCGCGAAGAGAAAGGTTTCCGTTTCAGTCCCGATAGCTTCCTGCAACGCGAACTAGAGGCTTCTTTCCTCTATGAAGATACTCCGGACCAGAGCAAAGCGACTGCTGATGTAAAGGCCGATATGGAAAGTGACCGTCCGATGGACCGGTTGGTATGCGGGGATGTCGGATTTGGAAAAACAGAGGTGGCTATACGTGCGGCTTTCAAGGCTGTGTGCGATAATAAGCAGGTGGCTGTACTGGTACCTACTACGGTATTGGCCTTTCAACACTTCCAGACGTTTAAGGAACGCCTGAAAGACTTGCCTTGTCGTGTGGAGTATCTCAGCCGTGCTCGTACTTCGGCACAGACCCGTGCCGTCATTAAGGGATTGGCAGAGGGTGATGTAAATATCCTGATAGGTACACACCGCATTTTGGGTAAGGATGTCAAGTTTAAAGATCTCGGTCTGCTTATCATTGACGAGGAACAGAAGTTTGGTGTCAGCGTCAAGGAGAAATTACGGCAACTGAAAGTCAATGTCGATACGCTCACGATGACTGCTACCCCGATACCGCGTACGTTGCAGTTTTCGTTGATGGGGGCGCGTGACCTGAGTGTCATTCAGACTCCTCCTCCCAACCGTTATCCCATACAGACGGAGGTGCATACGTTTAATGAAGAGGTGATTACGGATGCCATCAATTTTGAGATGAGCCGTAACGGACAGGTTTTTTTCATAAATAACCGCATTGCCAATCTTCCGGAGCTGAAGGCTATGATAGAGCGTAACATTCCTGATTGCCGCGTCTGCATCGGTCACGGACAGATGGATCCCGATGAGTTGGAGAAGGTGATTTTTGATTTCGTGAATTATGATTACGATGTTTTACTGGCTACTACCATTGTAGAGAGCGGCATTGATATACCTAATGCCAATACGATTATCATTAACCAGGCACAGAATTTCGGCCTTTCCGACCTGCATCAGATGTGTGGCCGTGTAGGGCGTAGTAATAAGAAAGCTTTCTGCTACCTGCTTGCTCCGCCGTTATCTTCGCTTACGCCTGAGGGTAAACGTCGCTTACAGGCTATCGAGAATTTCAGTGACCTGGGCAGTGGAATTCATATTGCCATGCAAGACCTTGATATACGCGGAGCAGGAAACTTGCTGGGGGCTGAGCAGAGTGGTTTCATTACCGATTTGGGATATGAGACGTATCAGAAGATATTGGGTGAGGCTGTTTATGAGTTAAAAACTGATGAATTTGCAGACCTCTATGCTGAGGAAATGAAAGCTGATGCCGACGGTAAGACAAGTGGCGAACAGATTGTGGACGAATCTCAGGTCGAGA
>CALUJK010000089.1 GCA_944320945.1 uncultured Bacteroides sp.
TACATTGCCTTAAAGACCAACGTGCCCTTCCTGGCCGTAGCCGTAGCCAATCTCGGTCTGGAAGTACAGATACACAAACAGGTCACCATAGATTTCCCCGTGATATGGAGCATCAGCGATATCGAGCGGGAACATGCCATACGCGGCATTGCCTTCCAACCCGAAGGCCGTTGGTGGCTTGGCGAGGCGGGCACCGGACACTTCTTCGGCCTGCACACCCACTTGGCATGGTTTAACCTGAAATGGAACAGCCACCGTTACCAGACCATGAAACGCCCCCTGACCGGTGTAGGCCTGAGCTATGGCTACAAGATGACATGGAGAGAGCACTGGGGAGCAGAGTTCAACATCGGCGCGGGATATACCAACGTCAAGTACAACACCTATTATAATATAGAGAACGGCGCACCCCTGGGTACCCGCATCCGCCACTACTGGGGCATCACCCGTGCGGGCATCTCGCTGGTTTACCGTTTCTAAAGAGGAGGACATGACCATGAAACAAAAACTAAATCGCTATATACTGATGGGCATATTGTTGCCCGTCATCCTGACGAGCTGTCTCTACGAACACCCCACTATGACTGACGATGGTAAACTGGGCATCGACCCGACCGCCGTCACCGTCATGGCCAACCTCACCTTATCGCTGCCCATACCGACGCAGGGAGCAGAGGAAGAAACCGCAATCTATCTGCCCGAGGAGACCGACGGATACCGCCGTCGCGTCATCATCGAAGCCTACCTGAACCGGCAAGTGGTGGCACGTGAAGTCAGTTACCTCGAAATCATCGGCAGGGAGACCGAACTGACCATCCCCGTGGAACTGAAACTGCACGCCCGCCCCTACACCTTGGCTGCATGGGTGGACTACATTGAATCGGACACCATTGCCGACTTATATTACGACACCCAGACGGGCAGCAACCTGATGAACATCATTAGTACCGGGTACCGGGGCAATTCGGAATGGAAGGACGTATTCTGCGGCACCGCCGACATCGACCTGACGGAGTATGCCGATGAGTGGAACGTATCTGTCCCCGTAGACCTCAAGCTGACGAGACCGGCGGCACGCTACGCACTGATAGCCGACGATGTGGACAAATTTCTGGCACGCATCTCTAGCGGCGAAGTCACCGGCACGCAGTTCACTGCCCGGCTGAGCTACACCACCTACGTGCCCACGGGCTACAACGTAGTAGACGCCCTGCCTCGCCAGTCTTTGCAATATCAGAATTTCCAGCAGACCATCCGCACCTCCGACCTGACTGCCGGTCAGGGATTCACTGTGGCATTGGACTACGTATTCTCCACCGAAAAACTACAACAGGTACCCGCACAGCTGGAGATTCTCGACAGTAACAGCACCGTAGTGGCCGCCACCAACCTGAACCTGCCACTCCATGCCGGCCTCTCCAACACATTACGATGGTCTTTCTTCACTGCCGACCCCGATGGCGGAGTCAGCTTCAACCCCGATTTCGACGGAGAGACAAACATCGACGTGCCAGGCATCATCGTGCCCAATGAGGAAGAAGAGGAATAATATAAAAAAATATATATGTATTCAACACAATTGTCTAATTTTTAAACGTAAATGTATCATGAAAACGAACAGTTTTTTTTCAGCCCTTGCACTATGCGCCGGCATACTGGCCACGTCGTGCAGTCAAGAAGAAGTAATGAGCAACGGTTCGCCCGCAGGCCCGATTACCTTACAGATTAACATCCCAGCGCCCGTCACACGCGCCATGCCTACCGTCCCCGACGGCTACCAGCTGCGTTGTATAATGGACTTGGTTGACACGAACGGCGACCGCATTAGCGACACCGAACGTATGATTCAAACCGTGAGTGGCGACAACCTGACCTTCACCTTCAATGCGCCCGAAGGCGAATACAGCTGCCTGTTTTGGGCGGACTACGTTCCCACGAGCGGTGACATTAATACGGACAATCTGTATAACACCGCGGACCTGACGAACGTGACCTACGCCAAGACCGGAAACGACCTCTTCAACAACGATGCCGCCGACGCATTCTATGGTTCCGTGTCCAGCGCCATGCTGCAAAACGCCATCACACTGAGCCGTCCTTTTGCCCGCGTCAACATTATGGCAGACCCCGATGTGGCAGACCAATATGCTGCTTACGACCAAATATCGACCAGTTATGATGCCCCGAGCGGGTTCAATGTAATGGACGGAAGCATCAGCTCCACTGCGGCAGTCTCCTATAGCGGTCCCACGAGCGAGGATTATTGGTTCAGCACATACATCTTTGCTGGAGTGAACAAGACGAGCATCAGCGGTGACATCAATCTGACGCTAACCGACACCGAGGCTGTCGAGCCGGAACTGTCTCTGCACATCGCCGGTTCTGCCATCGCCGTAGACGGCAACCAATGGCTGAACGTGGAAGTAACCCCGACGGTAGACGGCGACACCGACATTACGATTACTTTCCCCAGTGACATGCAAGACCCGAATGCGCCATACGTATTCAAAGTGGGCGATTACATCAATGCTGCCGGCGAACCTGTAGCCGATGCTTCAAGTGCCGTGGCCGTCGTATTTGCCACAGCCGAGGACAAGGACGATGCTTCCGATTATGGAGAAGGAAAGACACCACAGGCCTACGCCATCTCGTTAGTGAAAGCTACAGGACGTGAATACATTAAGGACGGAGGATCAGGTACGTGGACCGTTACACTGACAGACAACAGCGCGACAGATGCTGCAAGCCCATACAGTGGCTATATGTTCAGCGATGCCATACTGACAACTGTCGGAGACTTCAACTCTACAATGTTCAATAACTACAAAACATGGCTCGGAACAAACGCACTAACCGGCGAGAATCTCAGTGCATGGTACATTCCGTCATTCCAACAACTATCTGATGCCGTTAATTTGAATAATGAAGCACTAAAGAATGCGTTCGATGGTGCTTTTTCTAATCCTAATGGATCCAGTACCTATTTCCTATTCTCAAGTACTGTAATCAACGACAAAAGCAAAGATACGCTCTGTTTCAAGGGCATTACATATACTCCCGGAACAGGCCGTGAAAAAGATATAACTATTGATCCTAATAGCCATCGAGCCATCGTGTTCCCCGTGGTCACCATCTTTAAGTAACCCAATTCCGCAGGTCTCTTGAGAGTGTATCAAAGTGAAATTTTGATTATCCGATAGTCCTGTCATCTTGAACAGCGCGAAGAATCTCGTGTACACAAGCTGATGCTTCCGAGATTCTTCGCTCCTCTACCTATAACAAATTGTTCTCAGTTTTGTCATTCTGACGACCACAAAGAGGAAGAATCTCTTTATGTCCCGCACCTAGAGACACGCCCTCGATAGAGCTCTGTTTCCGAAAAGACACGGCCTCTTTCGGTCAATCGCAACGAGGACGAAAAAGCGACACAGTTGTACCTTCGCAAAAAGATAACTGTCTTTCACACAAAACACAACTTCGTTTTTACGAAGCTATAGCTAACATTCATAACAGACTGGCATTCAATAATTTTCAAAACAGTATTATGAACACCTTGCATCGTCTCATCCATCTACTTTCCACCGTCCTGCTACTGACATCGGTCACTGCCTGCCAAGACGACGAAATCCCCACACCCCAACCGGTCACCGAGCAGGAAACGCTGCTGCCCGATGCCTGGCACAACCAACGGCGCATCCAGCCCTATCCCAAAACCAGCAACGAAATCGTTCTCAACCCGCCCCCATTCCTCGTACCGGAAAGCATGAAAGCAAGCGAAGCGCTGTTACAGGTCGCACTGTCGCGCGACGCCTCTTTCCCCGACAATGCCACCACCCTTTCCCAGCCTCACCGCTGGTACCTGTATAACCCCCACCGTGTCCTGGAAACCGGTACCTGGTACTGGCGTTTCCGCAGCACTGACGAGGCGGGAAATCCGCAAAGCGAATGGAGCGAAACATACGCTTTCGAAATCGCCCCGCAGACGCCCGTGTTCGTCACCCCCGCAGTCGACATCTTCCTAAAGAACCTTCCTACGGGCCATCCGCGCCTGTACTGCTTTATGAACGCCGATGCCGACATCGCCCGCCTTAACATAACCCAACACGAAGAATACAGCAAACTACTGAGCCGCGCCAACACAGCGTTAAACTATGACTGGGAGGCCCTGTCCGACCCCTACGATTGGGATACGACAGACCAGACCAAAGCGATGGTGCACAACCTCTATCAGGCCACCTACTTGCTGCCGGACGACAGCACATACCAAGGCGGGCTGGCCAAAGTGCTGCGCCTGATGCTGTCGCACCTGCCAGTGAGCGACGCCGTACTGTTTCGTTCCAACTTCGCTTCCACCAACATTGCCGTCATCTATGCCGAATGCTACGATGGCGCATACTCTCTGCTAACCGCCGCCGAACAAGCACAGGCAGAAGAGCTGATGCTCCGTATTCTTGCCTACTATTATCCCCGACAGTTGGGCGAAGAAGAGAATCACATCTTCGACAACCACTTCTGGCAACACAACTGCCGCATCCTGCTGCAATGCGCCCTGCTGCTGCACGACCATCCCACCTACGGCAGTCTGTGCCGCGAGGTGCTGGAGTATTACTACGAACTGTGGACGGGCCGCGCCCCCAACGGAGGGTTCAACCTGAGCGGACACTGGATAAACGGTGTGGGCTACTTCACAGCCAACATACACACACTGTGGTACATGCCGATGCTGTTCGGCTACCTGACGGACGGAGACTTCACAGCCCATCCGTGGTACCGGAATGCCGGCCGTGCACTGGTCTATAGCTGGCCACCCCACTCGGCCAGCGCGGGCTTTGGCGACGGCGGAGAGAGCGACGGGACGCCCGACCGCCAACGCGTGGCCTTTGCCGACTTCCTGGCGCGCGAGAACGGTGACACGTATGCGGCATGGTATGCCAACGAGTGCGCTGACATAAGAAAGGCAGACATCACCATGCGCTTCTACCGCATAACGAGCCAAAAGACATACGCCGGCGAGGAGCTGCCCGCCGACGCACCCAAGCTGCTTTGGCACAAAGACATCGGCGAAGTGGACATCCACTCTGACCTGGACGGGGACGACAACCTGACGCTGAGTTTTCGGTCGGGTCCGTACGGCACCACCAGCCACATGAACGGAAACCAGAATAGCTTCCTCCTACTGTTTCGCGGTGCGTACATCTACCGTAACGGCGGCTATTACGTAGGCTCCGACAATCAGGCCTACAACCTACTGTGCTACCGCCACAGCCGGGGACACAACACACTGTTGGTGAATGGCATCGGACAGTCATCCGTCCAGTCGGCCTACGGGCAGGTGCTGCGCGCCGTGGGCGGAGACCACATGGCCTACTGCCTAGGAGATGCCTCTATGGCCTACCGCGACACAACCACCGAAAAGCGTTGGCTCGAAGCCCTGCAAAGCGTAGGCCTCAGCCAAACAGCGGAGTACGGGTTCGGTTCTACGCCGCTCACCAAGTACCATCGGCACATCTTGGTGCTCTACCCGCGCACGGTCATCATCTACGACGACCTGGCCGCCTCCGAACCTGCCACGTGGCAATGGCTGCTGCACAGCCCCTCGCGCTTCACCATCGACACGGCGAGCGGTCACTATGCCTGGAGCAGCCAAAACAGCGACCTGAATTTTCGCACCGTGACGCGCCAGTTCACCGACCAGCACCCAACGCTCTACCAGACCGACCAAACTATGGTGCCCATCACAACAATGCCCGACCCGGACTATCCGTTGCTATGGCACTTCACGGCAGACTATCCCACCGTGGCGGCACACCGCATACTCACCATCATCCAAGTAGTAGACGAGGGCGAACAGCCGTATGACATCGTCCGCACGAACAATACCTTCCGCATCGGACCGCACACAATACAGGCACAAATGGATGCCGCACAACCGGCGGAACTGGTAGCGAATACAGAGAACAGCAGCGCGGTATTCAGTTACTCGGCAGAGAATCCCATCATCAACGGTAACGTTTACCAGCGTCGGTATCCCTACTCGGCCTTGCTGTACGACGTGACAAACGGACACTATGGGGTGACGGAGCAAATGGACTACGTGCCAGTGGACACACGTGCCGCAGTCCGGTGAGGCACAAATGACTTGAAATCATGAATAAAATGTATAACTTCGTATTAAAAACAGAAAACTTATGAAAGTAACTTTACACAAAACCATCGCAACAGCCTGCCTACTGGCAGCATTTCCTCTTGCCTGCCTACAGGCGCAACAAGTATCGCTGAAACACTGGAAAGCCGAGGATCAC
The DNA here is from genome assembly GCA_944320945.1 of uncultured Bacteroides sp. Lineage (GTDB taxonomy): Bacteria > Bacteroidota > Bacteroidia > Bacteroidales > Bacteroidaceae > Bacteroides. The sequence goes on from CALUJK010000089.1 coordinate 6,303, forward strand.
TCGGGCCAAATGAGCATCGTCGTGGCAGGCGACACGCTGGACATCACCTCGCCCAAGGGAGTCACCATGTGGTACACCCCCCGACTAAGCGGCCACTACGAGGTGTCCTACAAAGTACGGGTGCTGATGCAGGGCGGCCCACATGACCGTCTGAGCGATCTGAACTGTTTTTGGGGCGCCAACGACCCGCAGCATCCGGACAATCTGTATGCCCGCGCAGCATGGCGGCAAGGCATCTTCCAACGCTACAAGTCTCTGACGCTGATGTACGTGGGCTATGGAGGCAATAATAATTCCACTACCCGCTTCCGCGAATATTTCGGCAAGGGCATGGAGACCAAAGACGAACAGACACGCCCTGTCATCAAGGAGTACACAGACCCGGCCCACCTCCTGAAACCCAACCACTGGATGCGCATCTGTATTCGTGTGGAGAAGGGTGTCACCACGTATAGTGCAGATAGCGAAGAGTTGTTCCGTTATGCCATCAAGGAGGGGCAATGCGACGGCAACTTTGCCTTCCGACTACTGGAGAACCACATACAAGTAACTGACTTCCAGGTGAAGCAACTGAAATAGGAACTTTGAACCTAGCTTTTGGCAGCAAAAACAACTAACCCGTATCCGTTTCGTGATGCGTTCTTGTGCTGCCGGACAAAGCACATTGGTCATCAAGAAATTATAAAGCAAACAATCTAAGAGCCTGTTCAAATTTTCCAATAAAGTAATTTTATATCAAGTTCTTTTGCATTTGTTTTCGGTTTGTTTCTCCGATTTTTTCGTCAAATAGATATATCCTGCTATTCTCCTCACAAAATCAGAAGAATATCCTCGAAAACAATTCGCAAAATAAATCTGAGTAAAATTTAAACAGACTCTAAATAGAAGAAAAAAGAAAATGACAATGAAAAAAACTCGCATTTTATGTAGCTTTCTGCCTTGCAAAGCCATGCTCCGCACATTCATAAGCATTGCTTTATGCCTGCCACTGTTATCAGTCTCGGCGCAGGAGCAAGTATTCGCCGAATATTTTGACATTCCGGTAGGAAGTCCTGAAGGAACGGAAGTAACGGGAAGAATCCATCTAGAACAAAATAAGGATGTACATACGAAACCAATTCCAAAAGATTATTGCTTCGAGATAGTACAACAGCCGAATGAGAAGCTTTTCCGGCTTGATACCCGTTATGACTTGTCAAACCGCATCATGGGCGTACTGACCGTAGACAAAGGAAAAAGTACGCCGATCCAACCCACACAGTATCGCATGACCGTGGTTCTGAAGAACAGAAACAAACAGTTGAAAAAATTCAAGGTCAATGTAAGGATTGTGAAGAAAACCCTTTGGAGTCAATTTTACGAACAATATACGCCTACCACTTTGAAGAATAGCCGCATGTATGGATACAAAAAACTTACAGACAAGGAAGTGACCTGCCTGATAACTCAAGTGGAACAAAATGAAGGCCGTTTCGAAGGTTTCCGTTCTTATACCACCAAACCGCAAGACTACGGCGGCAATCCTCATGCTGAAGGAAACGACTCACATAACGGAAGTACCATAGAATATGAATGGACTTCCATTGCAAATCTAATAGGACAAATGGGATATGCTTATGTAACCTCGGAAGTATACGGACCAAAAGGTTCTGCTAAAAAACATGAGCAACTAAAGAATGCCATCTACAAAGCAATACTTACTTACACAAAATCTGTACCCATTGAAGGCGACGAAGTGCTGGTTGACGGAAAGCCGATAGGCAACTGCACCGGAGATGGATTCAGCTTGCTGGAATCACACGATTGGGCAGGCCACCAAATCACTACCCATCAATGGACCATGACCGACCCACTGATAGTGCCTGTACTTCACCTGATGCCTGAACTGCTGAAAGGGATGCAGGCAGGCGACAAGACGTGTCTGGAAGTACACGATGCACTCGTTCGCTATTTCCAAGTATTCATGTCTATCGTCAAAAGCCGACGTGCTATCGACAATCCCAATGAACGTTGGGGAGAAATACAAGACACGCTCTATTCATCGGGCGCGTGGACAGATGCCAATTTAGGACACCGCTTGCGCACGATGTTAGCATTACCTATCATCTGGGCGGACTATAATCGGCCCATGACGTATGTGCAATATTGGTATAAGGACTTTTATAACGATAAACCATTCAAAGGATTCAGCTTCCAGCCAAGTTGGAGCCCACACGGAGTAGTGGCCGATGTAAGCCACTGGATGACAAAATATGACATTCCAGCTCATCACTATGCACAATCCGGATTTCAGCCAGACGGCACCATCTCACACCATGTAGGACGTGGTACTGATGCCGCCATGGTGTCTTACGGTTTTGGTTGGCTAACAGAATGTACTCTTGGCTATGCATATTTTAAAGATACACCGTACAAAATAGCAGACAAATATTATCAGTTCCAAGAAGATTATCTGCTGAACGTATATCCTAAACTGTTTTATAAACAACGAATGGATTTTCTGGTAGCAGGACGTTCGTTTAGCGAGGACATGCGAAAGTTTGTTATCAAAACATATCCTAATGCTGTTCGAAACTTGCTAAAAGCACGAAGCCGAAGCACTAAATTAAATCAGATAGATGAATTAAAGGCCATTGGCCAAACTTTAAAAGACAATACATACGAATATTCGGGTACGGATGCTTATTGGGTAAATGAGTTCCTAGTACATCGGCGCGGTACAGAAGAGCCTGCTTTCTATGCGTCACTGAAGCTGAAGTCGGAACGCACCGTAGGTGCCGAAGACTTTAATAAAAAGGTGCGTCGCTCGTGGCATATGGGATATGGTATCTTGCCAGTAAAAGTGAACGGAGACGAATATTCGGACAAAGTACTGAAGAACTTCGACTGGCATGCCCTGCCAGGTTTGACTGAAGAATGGCGTACAGATCCATTACCTATAAAAGGAGGTTCACAAGCATCGCTACCAGGAAAAAACAAAATTGCCGGCGTATTGGCAGATGGATGGACCGGAATGGGTATTTATCATCATTTGCCCAAAGAGACTTACAGCGCAGCTACAGCTTACAAAACATATCACTTTATAGAAGACCGGATTATTGCTATAGGTAGTGGTGTGTCACGTCTCAGGAAAGGACAGCAAAAGGATATTGTAACCTTTATTGATCAATCGGCCTTAAAAGGCCATTTAACATGGTGTATCGGTGAAGGAAAAAATAAATCAATCAGTGCAGATGAATCAAAAGACTTTGCCCTACCCCTCAATAACGAAATCTGCTGGTTACACCACGGGCAGAAAGGATACGTCATTCTGCCTACCGGCAATACACAACTTCTGATAAAGACCGGAGAAACAATAAATACAACTGACCGTAAAGTGTCTGATGGAAAACCAAACTACATCATAGCACTGAATCACGGATCTACTCCCGGCAGCCAATGGAGTGACAAATATTGTTATATAGAACTACCCAACGTCACAGCCAAAGAAATGCCAAAACGAGTAAAGGAACTGCTTGCTTCATTAGAATACGAGCAAAAACCTCAATCGGCACATGCTGTTTACGATGCAGATTATGGTATCTATCAATATGCCTTCTTTCACCCAGATAGCATCTCAGTAGGTGGCATCACAGCCGTTTCCAAGGATATCGCTCAAATTATGCTGCGTGATAATGGACAAGGATGGACACTTTCTGTCTCTAACCCTATGCCGGACGGTAAGAAACAAATACTCCGCTTCACACTTTCTATCAATCTAACTCCCGGTATTTATACATACACAACCGGAGGCATTTATCCACGCGAAGGTGAGACTGTGACGATCACACCGTGTCCCCAAGGTAGTCAAATAGTAGTGGAACTGCCAGATATCCGTGATGAGAAGCGTTATAATTACCAAACAAACTTATATGCAGCTACTCCTATCGTTATTGATATCCCTGCAAACTCATAATCACGACCAATAGAACTCAATATTAACTAGCTGTCAACCAAGTAGAAATCTATTAAACAAAAAGGAATTGTACCACATTAAATCACCTAAACATGAAAGTAAAAACAGATTATCGTTGAATGCATAATTTTCAATATTATCTTTGAGGTATCTCACTTGATTCCTTATAAGTATAAAAATTAGGGAAATGGGCAAATCTTGGCACAAGTTAAGGTTTGCCAGCTTTTTTACAAACGAAAAGGCTGTCTCAAAATAAAGTTTGAGACAGCCTCACTAATAACATTGAGCGGAAAACGAGACTCGAACTCGCGACCCCAACCTTGGCAAGGTTGTGCTCTACCAACTGAGCTATTTCCGCGTCAAC
>CALUJK010000090.1 GCA_944320945.1 uncultured Bacteroides sp.
CATGTGCAACGGCTGCTGATTTTCGAGTAGATACACGTGTGATGTTTTCTGCCGGTTTAGCGGCACAACGGTTAGGTTGGTTACCTGCAAACAGCAAGATGGTATTAGCTATACCGATAAGTGCGTCATCTAAAAATCCGTTCTTCGACCGTAAACCGAAAGAAGAAAAGAAATAGCTTTCAAGAATTTATTATAATGGGGATATACGGCAAACTATATTTTCCAGATAGGAACGGAAGAAGATTTGCGAATTGATTTTGCGAAATTAATTAATGATCAGATGGAAATACGTTCACCTTACCTGCCCGCTGAATGGGCACCACAAAGCGGAATCCAGTTGACGTGGCCGCACAAAGATACAGATTGGGCTTATATGCTCGACGAAGTACAAGATTGTTTTATCAATATTGCCCGGGAAATAGCTCAACGTGAATTGCTGTTGATAGTAACTCCCGACCCTGATAGTGTACATCGTCAATTGGCAGAGAAAATAAATATGGCAAATGTTCGTTTTGCTTCTTGTCAGACAAATGATACATGGGCGCGTGATCATGGTGCAATTACTTTAATGGATACTGTTGGCCCTTCACTATTAGATTTTACTTTCAATGGTTGGGGATTAAAATTTGCCTCAAATTATGATAATCAGATTACCCGTTGTCTTGTTAAAGATGGGCATTTACATGGACGTTACATGAACCATTTAGGTTTTGTATTGGAAGGTGGGTCTATTGAAAGTGATGGAATGGGTACACTTCTCACAACGAGTGAATGTCTTTTATCTCCTAACCGTAACGGACAAATGAATCGTACTGAAATAGAAGAGTATTTACGTTCAACATTTTATGTGAACCGTATTCTATGGTTGGATCACGGGTATTTGGCTGGTGATGATACTGATAGCCATATTGATACATTGGCACGTTTTTGTTCATCGGACACGATTGCATATGTTCGTTGTACAGATCCTCAAGATGAACATTATTCAGTTCTTTGTCGCATGGAGGAACAACTCCATTCTTTCCGTACTGTAGAGGATAAGCCTTACAAATTATTGCCTTTACCTTGGCCTGATGCTATTGTGGAAAATGGTGAACGATTACCGGCTACTTACGCTAATTTTTTGATTATGAATGATGCTGTACTTTTTCCCACTTATGCTCAAGTAGAGAATGACGCTCGTGCCGCTGAGATATTGGCTGAAGCATTTCCCGGCCGTGAAATAATAGGTATCGATTGCCGCTCTCTTATTCGCCAGCATGGTTCATTACATTGTGTTACTATGCAATATCCTATAGGTGTATTGTCGTAAGATTATTTATTGAATGAATTTCTTTTAGCCTTTATATAAATCCATTAAAATAATGAATATGAGAAAGATTAAAGTCGGTATCGTCCAACAAGCTAATGTCTCGGACATACGTACTAATCTAATGAATCTTGCCAGAAATATTGAACTTTGTGCTACTCATGGTGCGGAATTGGTTGTGTTGCAAGAGTTACATAATTCTCTTTATTTTTGCCAAACAGAAGATACTTGTCTGTTCGATTTAGCAGAACCGATCCCGGGTCCTTCCACAGGTTTCTTTGGTGAATTGGCTGCTGCAAATCGTATTGTGCTGGTTACTTCTCTTTTTGAAAAACGTGCACCGGGACTTTATCATAATACTGCTGTAGTATTCGATAAGGATGGTTCCATTGCAGGTAAATATCGTAAAATGCATATTCCTGATGATCCGGCATATTACGAAAAATTCTATTTCACTCCGGGTGATTTAGGTTTTACACCTATACAAACTTCTATAGGAAAGCTGGGAGTACTTGTTTGCTGGGATCAATGGTATCCGGAAGCTGCCCGTCTTATGGCATTACGTGGCGCTGAAATTTTAATCTATCCTACTGCTATTGGTTGGGAAAGTACTGATACCGATGACGAAAAGGCTCGCCAACTTAATGCTTGGATTATTTCTCAACGCGGACATGCTGTGGCAAATGGTTTGCCGGTCATTTCTGTCAACCGTGTGGGACATGAACCGGATCCTTCAGGACAAACAAATGGAATTCTTTTTTGGGGAAACAGTTTTGTTGCAGGGCCGCAAGGTGAACTTCTTGCCCAGGCAGGAAATGTGCAATCCGAGAATTTAGTAGTTGAAGTCGATATGGAACGTTCAGAAAATGTACGTCGCTGGTGGCCATTTTTGCGCGACCGTCGAATCGATGCTTATGAAGAAATTGTAAAACGATTTATTGATTAAAATAGGGAGAGTCTTGGGATCGGATTATTTTCTATTTAAACGTAATTTTTCTATTCATCAGAAAATTAACGCTACCATAAACAAATAATCCGAAGAACTGAGCGAGATACTCATTGCAATTTAATCCTTCTACCAAGCCGATAAGGAAAAGAAATTGGGCACCATAAGCCAGCCCAAAAGCAATAAGAAAGAGCAGCGCCTGTCGCCAGGTGTTGCTCTTTCTGTTTGTAGGGAATATCCAATACTTGCTCCAGATAAAATTATTTGTTTGAGCAATAACATAAGCTACAATATTGGAAAGCATGTAGTTAAAGTCAGCTATATGCATCATAAGCCAAATAACAATGGCTGTAATCAATGCATTTAGCGTACCGATAGCCGCAAAACGAAATACTCGTGTGGTTTCCTTCACCTCTCTTTCCCTTGTTGCAGGTTATTCTTTTACGTCGACAATTAAGTTCAATTCATCCAATTGCTTTTGGTCCAAATAGCCCGGAGCATCCAGCATGACATCACGTCCACTATTGTTCTTCGGGAAGGCAATGCAATCGCGGATGCTATCCAATCCTGCGAAAATGCTTACCCAGCGGTCTAAGCCATAAGCTAAACCGCCGTGAGGAGGTGCTCCATATTTAAATGCATTCATAAGGAATCCAAACTGTTCTTGTGCCTTTTCTGGTGTGAAACCTAAGATTTCGAACATCTTAGCTTGTAATTGTGCATCATGGATACGGATAGAACCACCCCCCAATTCCACACCGTTGCACACCATATCGTATGCGTCAGCACGTACTGCCGCAGGATCGGTATCCAGTAAAGGAATATCTTCATCTTTAGGATGTGTAAATGGATGGTGCATGGCCATCAGGCGATTTTCTTCTTCACTCCATTCAAACATAGGAAAGTCAACAACCCATAACAGAGCAAATTTATTTTTATCGCGTAGTCCTAATTGATTACCCATCTCCAATCGCAGCTCACAAAGTTGTTTACGGGTTTTCATCGCATCTTCTCCACTCAGAATCAGAATTAAGTCACCCGGTTCAGCTCCGAAAGCTTCTTTCATTTTTTGCAGCACTTCTTGTGTATAGAATTTATCAACGCTTGACTTCACGTTGCCATCTGCTTCTATACGGGCGTATACCATACCTTTAGCACCGATCTGTGGTCTCTTAACAAATTCAGTCAAGGCATCGAGTTGTTTACGGGTATAATGTGCCGCACCTTTTGCACAAATACCACCAATATAAGCAGCATTGTCGAATACAGAAAAACCATACCCTTTCAAAATATCCATTAATTCGACAAATTTCATACCAAAGCGCAAGTCCGGTTTGTCACTTCCGTAATATTTCATGGCGTCTGCCCATGACATACGCTGGAATGGTTCATTCAATTCTACACCACGCAACTCTTTAAACAGATATTTGGCCATTCCTTCAAACAACTCAATAACATCATCTTGCTGTACGAAAGACATTTCACAGTCTATCTGGGTAAATTCCGGTTGACGGTCGGCACGCAAGTCTTCGTCGCGGAAACACTTAGCAATTTGAAAATAGCGGTCAAATCCACTCACCATTAATAATTGCTTTAAAGTTTGCGGACTTTGCGGCAGAGCATAGAATTGTCCCGGATTCATACGCGAAGGTACCACGAAATCGCGTGCTCCTTCAGGAGTAGATCCGATAAGTAACGGCGTCTCCACTTCGATAAAGCCTTTGCTGTCCAGATACTTGCGCACTTCTATTGTCATTTTGTGGCGCAATTCCAGATTTTTACGTACAGCAGTTCTTCGCAAGTCTAAATAGCGATATTTCATGCGAATATCATCACCTCCATCCGTATTATCTTCGATGGTAAAAGGAGGAGTCTGTGCTGTATTTAAGACCGTCAGTTCAGACACGATGATTTCGATGTCTCCTGTCGGTATATGTTCATTCTTGCTAAAACGTTCATTTACGATCCCTTTTACCTGAATGACGTATTCACGTCCCAAACGATTGGCTTGTTCGCAAAGTTCCGCATTGATTTCTTCGTTAAATACCAATTGGGTGATTCCGTAGCGGTCGCGTAAATCGACAAATGTCATGCCTCCCATCTTACGGCTTCGTTGTACCCATCCGGCCAGTGTTACTTCTTTGTTTATGTCGGAGCTTCTTAATTCTCCACACGTATGTGTCCTATACATATAATATATATTTAGCGATTTCCTTTTTTAAGTAAGTTTCGGCTTGCAGATAAACTATACCAAGTTGCAAAACCATGCAAAGGTATGGATTTATTTTTGGATTTTAGTCAGTTTTTTAAATCGTTCTTTACCTTTTTCCAATATCATGCGGTTTCTTGAGGTAAAGTCTTCCACAAAAGATTCATTTAACTGTTTTAAACCGTTTATGTAATCTTGTGCTCGTTGGAATACATTCGGTGAATCTTTAGGAGCCTCCAATGGAACGATTACTCGTAATCCATTCTGCACAATTTTTATTTGGATGTTCTCTCCCATCATAATAGGATCTCCGTCAAAGTGCACCACTCCAGGCTTTGAACGGTGAATGGATAAAGAGCGGCATCGAAATGTTTTAATCCGGCTGTTCTGATTAATGGTCTTATTGAATAGCTGAAATGCCAGTGAAGGTGCATCCAGTACAGTAAACGGTTCCAATATGGTCACATCCAGCAGACCATCATCCAGTGTGGCCTGTGGAGTGATATAAGCATTGTTGCCATATTGTGACGCATTGCCGCAAGCTATAAGAAAGGCTTTATAACGTGTCGTATTTCCGTCGATTTCCACTTCGTATGTCTCTGGTCGGTATTTCAGACTTTCGGTAAGTGTTTTTTCCAAATACATTAGCGGTCCCCGCTTGCCTGCTTGTGAAAACTTCAGGCTGACAAAGGCATCAAATCCCACACCACAAGTGCAGAAAAAAGAAGTCTCATTTATCTTCCCATAATCTATCGTCTCTACTTTCCCGTGATTTAAGATGTCAATTGCCCGTTTCGCTTCCATCGGAATGTGCAGATGGCGTGCTAGGCCATTACCCGATCCACATGGAATAATGCCGAGCGCTGTTTCTGTGTGTACCAGTGAGCGTGCTATTTCATTCATGGTACCATCACCTCCTACTGCCACAACGGCATGATATTCCTCATAAGCTTTTTGTGCTGCTATTTTAATGGCATGTCCGGCATATTTGGTGTAAAGAATCTCATACCTATATTTATCTTTATCCAGTTTCTCTTCAATCCATTTGACAATTTGTTCTTTGGCTTCGATGCCCGAAATTGGATTGATGATAAATGCTATGTTTTTAGGGTGATTCATAAGGGAGAATCTTGATTATTTCTTCATTTGCAAAAATAATATAATTCCACTAAATCCTAACTATATTGTTACTTTTTCGATGAGATCAATCAGTTTTTTGAATAAAAAGGTATAACATACTAACTTTAATTGTTATCTTTGCCCGCTGTTTTTAAAGAACACTTCATATAATATTTAAAAATATACAAGATAGTTTCATGGGTTTACTACAAGAAAAGTTTGCGAAGTACGATACACCGCAACAGTTCATGGCCAAAGGCGTATATCCTTATTTCCGTACCATCGACAGCCATCAGGATACGGAGGTTTTGATGGATGGCAAGAAAGTTTTGATGTTCGGTTCGAACGCCTACACAGGCCTTACTTATGACCAACGTATTATTGATGCGGCTAAAGCAGCTACCGACAAATATGGTACCGGATGTGCAGGTTCCCGTTTATTGAACGGTACGTTGGACATTCACGTGGCTTTGGAGAAAGAACTGGCAGAGTTTGTCGGTAAAGATGAAGCCTTGTGCTTTTCCACTGGTTTCACGGTAAACGAAGGTGTTATCCCTCAGTTGGCAGGACGTGGGGATTATATTATCTGCGATGACCGTGACCATGCTTCTATCGTAGACGGCCGTCGTCTCTCTTTTGCCACCCAGCTAAAATATAAGCACAATGATATGGAAGACTTGGAGAAGGAACTCCAGAAGTGCGAGCCGGATGCCATTAAGCTGATTATTGTAGATAGTGTGTTCTCCATGGAAGGCGATTTGGCCAATCTGCCGGAAATTGTCCGTTTAAAGAAGAAATATAATGCCAGCATCTATGTAGACGAAGCACATGGCATCGGCGTCTTTGGTAAGGAAGGCCGTGGCGTATGCGACTATTTTGGTGTGACGGACGATGTAGATCTGATTATGGGCACGTTCAGCAAGTCGTTGGCATCTATCGGCGGATTCGTAGCCGGCGACAAGGAAGTCATCAATTGGTTGCGTCATAACTCCCGTTCCTATATTTTCCAAGCCAGTAACACGCCTGCTGCAACGGCTGCTGCTCGTGAGGCATTGCACATCATCCGTACGGAGCCTGAACGTCAGGAGCGTCTGTGGGAGATAACCAATTATGCGTTGAAGAAATTCCGTGATGCTGGATTTGAAATTGGTGATACGGCCTCTCCCATCATTCCTCTGTATGTACGTGACACGGAAAAGACTTTTACCGTAACGAAACTGGCTTTCGATGAAGGCATTTTTATTAATCCGGTCATTCCGCCTGCATGTGCTCCGCAGGATACCTTGGTGCGTGTCGCCTTAATGGCTACCCATACCATCGAGCAGATAGACTTTGCTGTGGACAAGCTGACTAAATGTTTCCGCTCATTGGGTATCATTGAATAAAGAGAAGCCTGTCATTAAATAAAAGAGATTACTATTAATATTATTTGTTGTGGTCGTGACGATGCTTGATAAAAGCGTCGTCACGATTTTTTTTGTTCATATGGCTATTGATTTAGCCATTGCTGATGTCACGTGTTAATATATGCGCAGATGCAGCCAGTATATAAGAAACAATTTGTATATATGTATTACTTTACAGAGATATGACTTTATAACTACTCAGAAGGTACTGTAGAGGGGGAATGTTCCGAAGCCTTTTGGAGCACGAACGAAACAGCTTCGGAGCGCGCTCGGAACGTATTCGGAGCAAGTGCCATAAGGCTTCGGAATAATAGACCAGTCAAGCAGCATGTTTCTTGTATATACATTTTACTTTCAAAATTTTGTATTGTACTAATCACAGAATATTATATACTAATCATGATACAATAAGACGAAATCGGGATAAATTCTCCTTGATGTTCAATGTGAACCATTATGAACCGAAATGTGAACCATTATGAACTTGATTTGTGTTTGTTCTATCTTTATCTTTGTCGCAACATTGATTAACATTATTAGGTACAATTATGAAAAACAGCAAACTGAAAGTATCGATTTTCTGCTTAATGGTAAGTGTTATGGTAAGCTGTTCCGGAGGGGGAGATGAATCAATGCTACCCACATCACCTGACGACCCAACTCCTGAAAAACCAACAGAACCAACTGATCCGGCACAAATTCCTATTAATCTGAATTGCGGCATTGCTCCCACTACCCGTGTGACTGACAATGCGTACGAGAACGGCGACCAAATCGGTCTTTATGTTGTGAACTATGACAACGATGCGGCTGGTACTTTACAGCCGGTCGGCAACCATGTGGATAACATGTGCTTTACCTACACCGGCAAGTGGACACCAGCCACTGCAATCTATTGGGCAGACGCGGAAACACCTGCCGATTTTTATGCCTACTATCCCTATGGCACTTCCACGGATATTGAAGCGTATTCGTTTGCCGTCAAGGAGAATCAAAGCCTTTTAGCCGACTACAAGGCAAGCGAGTTTCTTTATGGAAAGGCCACGAAGGTATCTCCTACCGAATCGGCAGTCAACATCACAACCCGCCATTTGCTGAGTTGTGCTATCATAAAGGTGGTGCCCGGAGCCGGATTCACGGACGAAAGTCTGGGAGCAGCTGATGTAAAAGTGCGCATCAATCATGTGCAGAACGAAGCCCGCATCAATCTGCGTGATGGATCGATAACTTCGGCAGGAAGTGCCACAAGTATTCAGGCGTTGCGTGAGAAGAACAGCTTTAAGGCACTGATTGTGCCGCAAACCATCGGGAGTACCGACAATCTTGTCACCATCACTATAGACGGATGGGACTACAACCTACCTCAGACAGATGGCATGACCTTTGTCACTGCCACGCGCCATACCTTTACCATTACCGTCAATCGCACGAACGAGGGTATTAATGTCGGTATAGACGGTTGGGAGGATGATGAAATTGACCACGGAGGGACAGCAGAGTAAGCCAAGCCTCTTTTATACATATTTAAAGAAAGAAGAAACATAAATTCATATACTTATGAAGACGAAATTATATCCAGTCATTGTCCCTCTGATGTTGTCAGCTGTGATATGTACATCCTGTGAAGACGATTTTGCACAGAATGGGGGGAACGGCCATAATGGAACGAACCGTATTCTTTTGTCTGGTGACATAGAGCAAGTAGCCGTGACGCGTGTTAACGATAACGGATTTTGCGACGGTGATGTCATGGGCGTTTATGTGGTTGATTTCCAAGGAAACAATCCAGGTACACTTCAGAATAGCGGAAACCGTGCTGACAACGTGCGTCATACGTACATAGAAGAGTCCAACAAGTGGGAATCAGCTTACGATCTCTATTGGAAAGATAGCCATACACATATCTCCATTTATGGTTATTATCCTTATGCTTCGCCGGAGGATGTCTCCAACTACGAGTTCGAAGTGCAGAAAGACCAAGACAAAGAAGCTGCCAACGGCTTGATGGGAGGTTACGAAGCAAGTGATTTCTTATGGGGAAATGTACCGGATGTGGCTCCTACGGAAAACGTCATCCGCTTACCTATGAAGCACCGCATGAGTAGTGTCAAGGTGATGCTGGAAGAGGGCAAAGGCTTTGCCGAAAACGAATGGGTTGGTTTGGAAAAGAGTGTCTTGGTAAAGAATACGAAACGCAGTGCCATTATCAATCTGGGTGACGGCTCGGTAGTTGCTACGGGCGATGTGGCTACTACGGGTACTATTCCCTATCAGAAAGATGATGCTTTTCGTGCCATAGTGGTTCCACAGACGGTGTCTTCGGGCACGGACTTGTTCAGCATCACGGTGGATGGCGTGCCTTATACATTTAAGAAAGAGGAGGCGTTTACGTATGTATCTGGTAAAATGCACAAGTTTACCATTAAGGTCGATAAAAAAGAAAGTACGGAAGCTTACACGTTTACATTGGTAGACGAGGCTATTACAGCATGGGAAAACGATGATGTGTCTCACGACGCGACAATGAAAGAATATATCGTGATTCATTCGAGTGCAGGACATTTGAAAGATTCGATTGCGGCAGCGAAGAAAGATTATAGGCAGTTGCAAAATCTGAAGATTACGGGAAAAATTAATGGAGTAGATTTTTATTTTATGCGCGATTCCATGGATAGACTTAAAGCTTTAAATCTGAAAGAAGTCAAAATAGAGCGTACAGATGTATATCTACATTTTGCAAGTGGTGCTTGTCAATCACGTACTTATGATGAAGACGAAATTCCAGAAGGAGCTATGTCACAAAAGGTCTCTTTACTCCAGCTCGTTTTACCAGATCAATTAAAAATCATCAATGTTGGGGCATTTGAAGCTTGCAAAAATCTAAGTGGTTCGTTGATTATTCCTGAAGGTGTCACTACTATTATGGCTGGAGCATTTACTGATTGTACATCGTTGACAGGAACTCTTACATTGCCAAGTACATTAACATCTATAGGGGATGGATGGGACAAATACTGGTATGGTGGAGCATTTAAAAACTGTGGATTTACTTGTGAGTTACTAATACCGGATAAAGTAACTTTTATTGGGTCATCAGCTTTCGAAGGATGTAATAACATATATGGAAATTTAGTTCTTCCGAGTAAATTAGAAGAATTAAAAGCAAATGCTTTTGCAAATTGTAATAATCTGATAGGAAGTCTATCTATTCCACAGGGTGTCTCAGATATTCCAGAAAATGCATTTACAAATTGTGGATTTAATGGTACATTAACTCTTCATGATGGTCTTGTTAGTATAGGTAATAATGCTTTCTCTGGAACTCACTTAAAGGGTGAATTAGTACTTCCGAAAGATTTGGTTATTTTGAGCGACCATGTTTTTGATGGTTGTGATTTCTCTGGTGAATTAAAATTGCCTAGTGGCCTTAGAATGATAGGTGATAATGTGTTCGGAAGTCCTGAGAGAGGGGCAAATTGGCGTCTTATGGGTATTGTTGAGATTCCTGAAGAGGTAGTGAGTATAGGGAAAGGTGCTTTTTATAGTTGCAGAAGTTTAGAAGGTGTTATTTTCCCAGAAGGATTGGAAAGTATACAAAATGAAGCTTTTTACATGTGTACTGGCATAGGAAGTATTGTTTGTAAAGGTTCTATTCCATCTTATGTACAAGGCAGTGCTTTCGATGGTGTCGCAAAAGACAATTTTACCCTTGAAGTCCCCGAATCTTCCATACAACAATATCAGGCCTCTCCAGGTTGGAGCGATTTTAAACGTATTGCTGCCCATCGCGAACTGGTATGTCGCCCCAGTGTTGCTAATGCCATCAATACGGAGTGTACCCGTTCACTGACTTTAAATGCCGAAGGAGATTGGGAAGTAGAAAGCATTCCAAGCTGGTGTAGTCTTTCTGCGATGAAAGGCAGTAAAAAGACAGAACTGACGTTGACCATTCACGAGATGAGCCAAGGTTCACCTACTCGTACAGGAGAAATCGTGTTCAAACTGAAAGACAAAGATTATACACATACGTGTACTGTCACTCAATATGATTATGAATATGGTGAAGATGAAGTGATTACACTGCAAACTGCAACAAAAGGCAATCGCGGAGGCATTAATCTTGTATTCTTAGGCGACGGATATGACGGACAGGATATTTCCAGCGGTAAGTACATGGAAAATATGCAGGAACAAGTAGAGAACTTCTTTGGCATCGAGCCTTACAAGACCTATCGCGACTACTTCAATGTCTATACAGCTATTGCCGTATCACCAGAGACAGGTATTGGCACCATCAATACCATTCGTTATGCTAAGTTTGAGACAACTTTTACGGGCGGTGTTGGTTTGAGATGCGACTATGATGCAGTTTTCCAATATGCACTCGATATGAGAACTACCGTGACAAGGGACAACCTGCATCAGTCGCTCATCGTCATGGTGCCTAACAGTACCGATTACGGTGGTATTTGCCAAATGTGGGATGATGGTTCTGCCATTGCTTTC
Organism: uncultured Bacteroides sp.; assembly: GCA_944320945.1. GTDB lineage: Bacteria > Bacteroidota > Bacteroidia > Bacteroidales > Bacteroidaceae > Bacteroides. The sequence goes on from CALUJK010000090.1 coordinate 11,496, forward strand.
TGTCCGCTGAGTACGTATGGCTATCCGTTGGATACCCGTGGCGTGATTCAGCATGAAGCTGGCGGGCATGGATTCGGTAAGTTGGGTGACGAGTATATCTATCACAATGAATTTATTGATTTCTGCGGTTGTTCTTGCTGCGGACACGTATTCGAATTTAATCTGGCAAAAGCCAATGGCTGGTACGATAACCTCTCTCTTAGCGGAAAGACAAACGAGGTGCCTTGGAGCCATCTTATTTATGACGATCGTTACAGTGACTTCGTAGACATCTTTGAAGGTGGATATATGCACAATCGTGGTGTCTATCGGTCGGAACAGAACAGCTGTATGAATAATGATATACCTTATTACAGTACCATTAGCCGGCAAAGCATTGTGAAACGCATTAAGGAGTATGCCGGTGAAGAGTTTTCGTTTGAAGAATTTGTTGCAAATGACAAGTTGGATGCAGGTACCGTTACCCGCAGCTTGAATGTACCATATACGGGAACCAGTATTCATAAGTTCCAGCTTCCACCGCGCATTCATAAAGGAAGTCCATTGAAAAAGAGGTGAATAATAGAGGAGTCTGAAATTATATTGAATGAATAATGCTAAATATAAGAATAAAATGAAACGATATATGTTATCGGTAGGAGTCTTGGCACTCCTGCTTGCAACCACAGGTTGTAGTGAAGAGGCTGGAAATATTTCTACTGCAGAAGAATCGATAGATGAAAATGTCACGACGTTTGCCATCTCCCATCCTGCTGACCGAAAGGTGCAGACACGTGCTACGGATACAGCTTTTGAAACAGATGACCGCATTGGTGTTTTTATCAGTGAAAGTGATTCCCCATTGGAAGTATCTGGCAATTATGTAAACAACGCTGCTTTGACTTATGATGGTGCACAATGGACGCCTGATAAGACAATCTATTGGAACGATGGTACTTATAACATTTATAGTTATTATCCCTATACCGTTCCGGTAAGTTCGGTAGACGAAATGCCCTTTACCGTATCTACCGACCAGAATAGTACGGCCATCGGTGCTTCAATGGATGGCTATGAAGTGAGTGACTTTTTATGGGCCACCGCAATGGGGGTAACAGGTGGCAATGGAGCCGTGCCCTTGCAATTTCGCCACTGCATGAGCCGTATCTTGATAAAGTTGGTGAAAGGTGAAGATTATGAAGGTGACGAATTGCCTGATGATGCAGAAGTATATATTCACAGCACCGTTCCGTCAGCTACCATCGATATGAACGTAGGTATTGTAACACGCAATCCCTATGGTACAGCCCAAACAATTCGTGCCAAGGACTTGGGTAATCAAATGTATGCTGCTATTATTGTGCCACAACGTTTGGATAATCGCCAACCGTTAGTAGAGGTCATTATGAAAGGAGTATCTTATTTGTATGAAAGTAAATTTCAATTCAAACCCGGCATCCAGCATTCTGTACAGTTGGCCATCTCAAAAGATCCGGGACAGATAAAAATAGAAATAGGTGGAGAAATAGAAGATTGGGGCGAAACGGAAGAATAAATAGACTAAATAAGATACTAAACTATTCTCTCTTATTATTGACTGGTTAGGGAAGAAATGCCTTTCATCCTTTCTCTTTTAGAGAGAGTTTGAGAGGCATTTCAATGAAACTATTATCTTTGCATGGTAATGAGAAATGAATATGATTCGAATATTGTCAATATTGTTCATGGCCTTGTTTGCCTTAACTTCCTGCCATCATAAGGAAGATAAGATAGAGGCTTTTGCTTACCAATCTGCCGTTAACGGAAAATGGGGATTCATAGCTCCAGACGGTACCGTAAAAATAGCAGCCGGTAGTTTTGAGCAGCGTCCTACGGCTGTTGTTGGCGGTATGTTCAGCCTGCCGGATAAAGAGGGATATAACCGACTATATAGCATGAGTCAACCGGAACAGCCTGTCAGTTTACGCCGTTTTTTCCGTATCGGGCATTTTTTCGACGAAGTGGCACCTGCTCAAGAAACGCCGCAATCACCGATCTATCTCATTAATAAACAAGGGAAAGTCGTTTTTTCTACCAATCAATATTCGCAATATGACATTGTTTTAATGCACAATTTCAAAGAAAGTCGTGCCTTAATTGCTACGCGTGAAGGAAAATACGGTTACATTGATACAAAGGGAAATATTGTCATTCCCCCACTCTATGACCGTGCTTATGATTTTAACGATGGCCTGGCATTGGTAGGCATTGCGAACCAACAAGGGGAAACCGGTTATCAACTGGTAGATTCCAAAGGTAATGTACGCTGTGCCATTCTATTAAATAATTGCCAACTGGATACACATATCAGTGAGAACCGTTTGGCCTATAAAGAACTTTCCACTGGTCAGTGTTGCTATATGGATGAGACGGGAATGCCCTTTATCCGTATGCCCAAAGAAGTGAGAGAAGTATATGCCTTTGAACATGGAACTGCTGTATTTCAAACAGCTATTGGAACCGGTATCATGGATCATAACGGACATATTCTGATTCCTGACAATTATGAGAATATCTTTCAGATAAGTGATGATCGTATAGCTGTAAATAAACAAGGATTATGGGGTATAGCTGACAAACGAGGCGCTTTGTTAGGACGTTTGCAATATGATTCTATAGGCTATTATCATGATGGACATCATGCTGTGGCTCGTTTGCGAGGCCGATATATGTTTATAGACAACGAAGGTATGCCTACTGACACTTGTACCTACACCTATATAGCCATGGATTTAGAAGCCTGTCGCGTGATGCCGCAAGTTTTTATCCGGCAAGATTATCGTGAGCAAAATTCACAAGATGAAAAGACGTTAGAAGAGAAAGAACCGGTTACTCGTCAACAATCTGAAAACGCACGGATCAAGAACCCTCCGCGCAGCACTACCATGAGCTCAAATGATTGGCGCAGCATCGGTCGACAAAATCCATTTTATGAAGAAGCCGCAAAAGTCATTTCTGGGAAGTTGCAGGAGACTGATGCAGCCCGGCGTCGCATGATACTAAACTATGTAGAACATTTGCGTACATCTTATACCACAAAAGACATTGATTTTCTTGAGCAACTATTTAGTGAAAATGCGTTGATTGTAGTAGGGACGGTGATACGTACAGGTACGGAAGAGACCAATCATTATTTGTCACCATCTCAAATAATATATAACGTGAAAAGTAAAAGGCAATATTTAGACCGCCTGAAACAGGTGTTCAAGGCCAACAAGAGCATTCAGGTAAGATTCAGTGATTTTCACATCATGCGGCATCCCACTCAGGAGGGGATATATGGTGTCAGTCTGCGGCAAGGCTATTCATCTGACATGTACTCGGATGACGGTTATCTCTTCCTGTTATGGGACTTTCGTGACGAAACAGCGCCTAAAATTCACGTACGCACGTGGCAACCGGCATTGTTAGATGATAATACCCCACTTCCGGCAGACGAAGTATTCAATATTCGTAACTTTAACCTGCAATGAGATGAAACGAATTGATATATTAGACATAATTGGGACTAAAAAATGGTTGATATGTTTGTTATTAAGTGTGGTTGTGACCCCCGGTATGGCTCAACGATTTGTTATAAAGAATTTCCGGTCTTTGCCAAACGATATCAGTGCATATATTTCTCCTATAAGAGATTTAAACGGGGAAGCATGTGCTTTGATTAAAGTTGTCGGCGACAGTGATTTCGCTTTTTCTACTCCATTGGGTATAGTAAAACGGCGTAATGATGTGGGTGAGATATGGATATATGTACCACACGGCACGGTACAGATTACGATTAAGCATCCGCAATGGGGAGTCATGCGCGATTATCGGTTTAACCGTCCATTGGAGTCGAGAATGACTTATGAACTCGTATTGTTACCTCCTGTTGATAATCAAATGCCTATACTCCCTCCGATAACAGAGATTCCCTTATTAGCTGATACTACTCCTCATTATATCTCGATGCGTCCACAACCACCTGCTGTCCGGTTGACACGTATACGGGAACGCTGGCATTACCTAGCATTGATTAATGTAGGTGTTCGCAATAGTTCACCTTCATTTGGTATACGAATAGGGGCCATGAGAAGACATGGTGCCTATCTGTTACTTCAATCAGATTTTCATGGCTTACCGGACACACATGGAGAATGTGATAAAAATGGTACATTAACCGATGGAAGCGGAACACCTTATTATACGGGGATGGTGAAAAAAGGACGTCGTATGATATTGGCTGGAGCCGTACATCGAATCATAGGAGACTTGTGTTTGTATGAAGGTATCGGCTACGGACGGAGAATACTCGCATGGGAGACTACGGGCGGACAGTTGGTACGTAACGCCGACTACTCTTCAGCAGGCATCAGTGCTGAAATAGGATGTCTTTATAGATTTACGCATATTGCCGTTTCTGCCGGTGTGGCAACCATTGCTGGAAAGCAATGGGAGGCTATGTTTGGAATAGGTTATCATTTTTAAACTATATGAATCAAGATAATGATGCGTTATATACTCAATAATATTACAATTGGTTGTTTACTGGTTGTCTATTTTATATTTATTGCTTGTACGAAAGAGGAAGACCCGGCAAGCCTTCCGCCATTATTAAGTGTGAATGAAGCACAGGAAATTACACGTACATCAGCCGTATTGACAGGAACTGTAAAAGCTATGGGAAAAGGTGAAATTACTTCACTAAATTTTCGTTATGGTACATCTGCTGCCGATATGCAAATGGTAATAGAGTGTGACTCTTCTTTAACACAACCATCTGCCACTTTAGTTGGATTGGAGCCTAATACAACATATTACTATTGTCTGGAGGCAGGAAATGGATACAGTATTGCTCAGAGTCCATCTTTGAGTTTTACGACATTTCCGAATCAAGAACCGGTTATTGGAAATCTGCAAATATTAGGACAAGGTCCACTCAGCATTACTTTACAATATGAAATAACAGACAATGGTGGAGAACCATTGACAGAGACGGGATTTTACTGTACGGAAGAAAATGGTGAGGAGCGAACTTATGCTATGTCTTCTTCCCAAGGAACTGTCTTTCAATACCGTATCGGTGGGCTGAAAATGAAAACAAGTTATACGGTGCAGGCATATGCCATCAACTCTATAGGAGAAACGCGAAGCGAACTTCTTCAGTTTCAAACAGGTCAGGTCGTCACAACCACAACGGCCGGTACATTGGCTGAAACGATTGGAGAAGAAGGTAAATATCTGCATACAGAACTTACGATTGCCGGACCGCTGAATGGTACTGATATCCGTTTCTTACGAGATATGTTGGGACGAGATGTGGAAGGTAATGAAACTGCCGGCCAACTTCGTTCGCTGAACTTAACGGACGTTACTATTCATGCAGGGGGAATCAGCTATGATGGTATGTATTACACAAAAGACAATTGTATTACTTATGGCATGTTTTCAAATTGTCCTTATTTGCAGGAACTGATATTGCCCGATTTAGCGACTGTCGTTGAAGAGAATGCTTTTGCCAATTGCCCGACGCTTACGACGATACACATTCCGGCTGGCGCTACAGAAGTATCTCCATCTGATAATTGTCCGTTACTTTCGTCCGTAGAAGTGTCATCTGCTAATGCTATCTTTTGCAGTGTAGATGGGGTTTTGTATAACAAGGATTGTACTGCGTTATATTGGTTCCCGGAAGGTAAGACAAGTGGAACTATTGTTTTCCCTGATGCGTTGGAAGAAATCGGTAATTACGCTTTCCGCAATTATCGTGGGGTTCAAATAAATTTACCTTCTACGCTTCGTAAAATAGGAACAGGTGCTTTTCACGCTTCTTATATTGAATCTATGACCGTACCTGATAATGTAACTAATCTGCCTGCTGGCGTATTCCAAGGATGCAGTAAATTACGTTCTGTTATATTAGGTAAGGGAATGAGTAATCTGTCATCATATTGTTTCGACAGTTGCCCATTAGAACATTTATATGTAGAAGTGGAATTATTTCCACCTATGTGTCAAGACGATACGTTTGGTAGTACAAATGACTTGTTTAAGACTTGCATACTGCATGTTCCCAAAGGGTATTTAAACCAATATCGTAATCATGATGTATGGGGAAGGTTTGAACAGATTGTCGGGGAAACCTCATTTGGCGAATAATTCTGCAACTTCTTCCATTAATTGCTGCCATTGATGACGATACTCATTTGTAGTTCGTTGCGTTGGCAACGGATATTCTGCATCTAATGCAGATTTTAATCGGGAGACTAACTGAATACTGTCTTTTTTAATCTCTGCTTGTGATACCTTATCGAGGTGGGATAATCGTATTCTTTCATCGGCAATAATACGTCTGTATGTACTTCCCATTGAATTGTTGCCATACATAGGTACTGATATCACATTCACTTCTGTTTTGTGGAAAGTCCCTGTATATGCTGCCGCAGCCGATAATACACCGATGAATAGTGCCGCATAAATAATGGTTCGTCGTCGCGACAAATACTTTTCTGACAGCAAACTTTGTGCTACATCTGTTGCTGAGGAATATCGCTTTTCCGGACGGCGGCGAGTACAATGACGAGAGATATTTGCTAACTGCTTGTCATGGATTGCAACGGCCATTTCCCCTATAATTACTCCCAATGAATAAATATCAGCTCGAAAATCTACACGTGTATTGGGCTGTAATATCTCCGGAGCCAAATAATAGCGTGTGCCTGCCGGTAATTTCAGTACATCATAATCATCCCCGTCGGACAGGCTGAAATCTATTAATTTCACATTGTTCCCGTTGTGAGTAATCATGATATTACTTGGCTTTAAATCTCTGTGTATAATCTGCCGGCTGTGCAAATAGTGCAGAGCGTCGCATAGTTCGGTTATTATTTTCTGGGCTATGGGACGCGTCAATTTGCCTTGTTCCATGAATTCCTTTAGAGTAATTCCATCTATGTATTCCATTATAATACACCGACCAATGGCAGGTACCATTTCCCAGCCTAATGTACGGCAGATGTTAGGATGTTCCAGGGAGTAAGCAATATTGAATTCTTTACGTAAGGCAGTTTCATGAAAAGCGCTATGCGCATATTCCTGACGCAGTGTTTTAAGGACATGCAGACGTCCATATCGTTCGCCTCGCAGCAAGCGATTATACCCGGAAGAAGAAACATACAACTCTGTTATTCCGGAGAATGTCATTCCTTCCGGTATAAATTCTTCTTGAATGAAACCTGATGTTTGTTGATTCTCATCCATTATATTGCAAAGAATTTTGTATCATGTGAGTAGGTTTGGAACTTATAAACGGTTGAGTAACGTCAATCCCCCGTTTCTACCGGCAATAAACGGTGGAGTGCGTTGACCATTGCGCAATATATAGGGCAATGACAACGGCTGCCCCATCAAAAATGAAGAGACTTCAAAACAATCTCCCGTTAATAGTTTAGACTGTCGAGCTTCCGTCACTTCAAACAATGCGTCACCTTTATAACGCAAGCGTAAATAGCGGTTAGGAGCCCAGCCTATTTCTAGTTCCGATTCTACCGTTAATTCCTTAGACAATATTTGCTTGGCAGTAAAAAAAGAAGAGTTGTATACCGTACTGGATTTGAGCCAAGTACAGAAATGTGTGAAATGTTCATAACCTAAATACTGCGAGAGTATATCCAATGTACGAAGCCGTGGCGTGTGATTGTCATTTACGTATCCCCATAATCTTTTTAAAGTCGAAGTAGATACTTGCATGTGCATTTGCTTTTTTAAGAAGAGAGAGAATTCGTCAAAATCCGTACTTGTATGTAGTGGGTGAGCATATTTAGTTTCGACGAGCGTCAGCAGTTCCACTACTTCTGGCTTATAAATATTCATACTATCATTCGTTAGATTGGAAGCAAAGATAGGAAAAATCATTTTAATCCACTATATTTGTTCCGCTTTAACACACCGAAATATCTTCATATTCAGTTGTAGTTATACTGGCAAATTGCGGATATTTATAAAATAATTTATATCATGAAACCTGCAAATTTATTTTTTATGTCAATAGTAATGGCATTACCCTCCTGCGGCGAAGGAAGCGGAAGTGTACAATCCGATGAACAAAAAATGATAGGCCGTACAGAAATCAGTGTAAAAGACCAGCGTATGACACCGGAGGCCCTGTGGGCAATGGGACGTATAGGTGGTGTAAATGTATCACCTGTCACCGGGCAGATAGCATATAATGTGGCATACTATAGTGTTCCTCTCAACCGTAGTAACAATGAATTGTTTGTGATGAACGCTGATGGCAGTAACAACGTACAGTTGACCCACGATAACCATCAGCAAAGCCAGCCCACGTGGATGCCGGACGGCCGCCTGGCCTATCTGAGTAATGAGGGAGGAGGCACCTCGCAAGTGTGGGCTATGAATGCTGACGGAACCAATCGTACGCAATTGACTAATTACGAAAAAGACATCGAAGGCTTTGTATTTTCGCCGGATGGTAAGCAGTTACTTTTCATCTCCCAAGTCAAAGTAAAGTCTTCCACGGTGGATCTCTATCCGGATTTGCCGCAGGCTTCCGGAATCATTGCAGATGACCTGATGTACAAACATTGGGACGAATGGGTGACCACCGCTCCCCATCCTTTTGTAGCAGATTTCAATGGTACATCCATCAGTAATGTACGTGACATTATCGAAGGAGAGCCTTATGAAAGCCCGATGAAGCCATTCGGTGGCATCGAGCAGCTGGCATGGAGTCCGGATGGAAAGGAAATAGCTTACACTTGTCGTAAGAAAACGGGACTAGAATATGCTGTTTCTACAAACTCAGACATTTATATATATAATGTGGAAAGTAAACAGACCCGCAATATCACAGAGGAGAATAAGGGTTATGACACTAATCCGCAATACTCACCTGACGGGCAGTATATCGCTTGGCAAAGCATGGAACGCGACGGTTACGAAAGTGACTTGAACCGTCTTTTCATCATGAACCTAAAGACGGGTGAAAAGCGTTTCCTCAGTAAGGAGTTTCCTTCCAATGTGGACGCATTCCAGTGGAGCAACGATTCGAAGAGCATCTATTTCACCGGCGTATGGCACGGCAGGTCGCAGATATATAATGTAGAGTTGGCAAATGACCGTTTTATAGGAGCCGTGACTAATGGCATGTACGACTATGCTTCAATAGCCCTGTGGAAGAATACCATTATCGCTAAACGTCACTCCATGAGTATGGGTGACGAGATTTACGCTATCGAGAAACTGGACAGCAAACCGATACCGGCCAACCTATTCATGACGAATGCCAATATCACTTACAGCAGCACGGATAACGTAGAATCACCCTATCCCGTAAAACAATTGACATTCGAAAATCAACACATCTACAATCAATTGGAGATGGGACGTGTGGAGGGTCGTTGGATAAAGACTACCGACGGTAAGCCGATGTTGACATGGATTATCTATCCGCCACATTTTGATCCGAACAAGAAGTACCCCACCCTGCTCTATTGTGAAGGTGGTCCGCAAAGTCCCGTCAGCCAATTCTGGAGTTACCGATGGAATTTTCAGATTATGGCGGCAAACGATTATATCATCGTGGCGCCTAACCGTCGCGGATTGCCCGGTTTCGGCGTTGAGTGGAATGAAGCCATTAGTGGTGATTACGGTGGTCAGTGCATGAAAGACTATTTCACGGCTATTGATGAAATGGTGAAAGAACCATTTGTGGACAAAGACCGACTAGGTTGTGTAGGTGCCAGCTTCGGCGGATTCTCCGTTTACTGGATAGCCGGTCATCATGACCATCGTTTCAAGGCATTCATTGCACACGACGGTATCTTCAACATGGAGATGCAATATTTGGAGACCGAAGAGAAGTGGTTCGCTAACTGGGACATGGGTGGCGCTTATTGGGAGAAAGGTAACGCAATAGCCCAACGGACGTTTGCCAATTCTCCACATCGCTATGTTGATAAATGGGATACCCCGATACTCTGCATCCACGGGGAGCGCGATTACCGTATATTGGCTAATCAGGCTATGGCCGCTTTCGATGCAGCCGTCATGCGTGGGGTACCTGCCCGTTTGCTCATCTATCCGGATGAGAATCACTGGGTACTGAAGCCTCAGAACGGTGTGTTGTGGCAACGTGTATTCTTCGATTGGCTGAACAAGTGGCTGAAACCGGAGAAACAGTAATACAGTTACTGACTATCTTTATTAAACGAATCCCCACGGATGATTCATCTTTGCGAAGATATATCCGTGGGGATTCGTTTTTTATACGTACACCCCTATCTCCGGAAACAGGCATCCCACTTGTACAAAGCAGATAAAAAATACCACGATACTTACCAACCAGAGAATCACTAGTGTCCATCTGAGCCATTGTCCCATCGGCGACCAGTTAAACAGCGTGCGGAAGATGCACCATACAATGAAAAACAGCGGTAGTCCCACCATGAGAATACCGGCCGTGTACATCGCAATGGTGGGCAACGGCATGGCGGGAAGAACTACGTCATACATTGAGAATAATTTTACCAACGCAGCACCGCCCCCCGCCAATAAGGCAAACGCTATGAAAAGGAATACGACAAACGCCAAGGCCAGCGAGAACAGTATCGGACTACATATTATGGCAAATATTACCAACCCCGCTTTCAGCAGCAGTGCGATGACGTCCACTAATCCATCACCCAGTCGATGGAGCAATGAACGTGGACGGTCGGACCGCAGGTAGTTTCCCGTGCTTCGTGTGACTTGTTCGAAACCGTCGGTCACTGCCCGACCGATATTTTCTACGGTCACTGCCTCTCCCCGCATACTCAGGCGGTCGGCAGCAGTACGTGCTTCGGGAATCACTATCCAACATATCAGGTAGATGGGAATGAGTATGCCATAGCCGAAGATGAGGATGACAAACAGCAGCAGGCGTACCAAGGTGACGTCCCACCCCAGATAGAGCGACAGTCCGGATGCCACACCGCCCAACATCTTATTGTCCGGGTCGCGAAACAAGCGGCGGCGTACCGTCTGTTTGCTTTCTGTCGAAGAGGCGGGCTCGGTGGCGCTTTCCGTGCGGCAGGTGTCATGACTCTCCATCTCTTCCGGACGCCCCATGCGCGAAATCACACTCTCCACGTCGGTCAGTGTGATGACTTGCCGACCGTCGGTCAACTGCTCAGTGAATAGTTCCGAGAGGCGTCTTTCGATGTCGTCCACTATTTCGTCAGCACCGGTTTCGTGTCCAAAGTGTTGCTTCAGATTGTTCAGATAATTGTCCAGCAAGCGGTATGCGTCCTCGTCTATGTGAAAGACGACACCACCCAGATTCACTGTAAAAGTTTTTTTCATTGTCTATAAGATTAAAAAGTGATTACTTGTTTTGTGCTAGTCGGGCGACACTCTCGTTCAGTTCGCGCCACGAAGTTTCCAATTCTCCTAATACTACTTCGCCAGCAGCGGTCAACCGGTAGTATTTTCGCGGCGGACCTTGCGTAGATTCTATCCATTCATAACTCAGCAGACCGTCGTTCTTCAGGCGGGTCAGTAGCGGGTACAGAGTTCCCTCCACTACAATGAGCTGTGCCTCTTTCAGTCGGACAATGATATCCGAGGCGTACGACGGCCCGCGGCGGAGCAGCAACATGATGCAGTATTCCAGCATCCCCTTGCGCATTTGCGACTTTACGTTGTTTACATCCATAGGCAAATATCTGTTGTGTTTACTAACTCTTCTATCTTTGTACGGCACAAATATAGGTAAAACGTATAGTACTTTGTATTGCAAAGTACTATACGTTAGCATGATTTAACAGACTACACTGAGGTTTCGATTCCAATCGGATGGCGGATTCATCAGAAAAGGGTATCTTTGCCCTATCGTCCACTTAAATCGCGAAATAATGTTTACAATCAGACAAGCCACTAAGGATGACATCACACTCATCCGTCGCCTTGCAGACGAAGTATTCCCTAAAACCTACAAGGATATACTCACCCCTGAACAGATAATGTACATGATGGACTGGATGTACTCCGCAGACAGCCTGTGGAAACAGATGGAAGTAGAGGGGCACATCTACTTCTTGGCTTTCTGCCAGGAAGATGCTGCCGGATACGTTTCTATACAACAGGAGGAGGAAGACCTTTTTCACCTGCAAAAGATATATGTACTTCCTCGCTATCAACAGGCACATTGCGGCAGCGCACTGTTTCATCATGTTGTCGGATATATCCGATCGGTGCACCCCTCTCCTTGCCGCATGGAATTGAATGTCAACAGGCACAACCCTGCCCTGCACTTTTACCACCGAATGGGAATGACGCCAGTGCGCGAAGGTGATTTCCCCATAGGCAACGGATACTACATGAATGATTACATCATGAGTCTTGATATTCGCTAATGATGTCGGTGTGTGCGGCACAAGCAGATGGCGCGAAATACGGAGAGGGATGTCCATACAGATAATAAGTAGAAGTGTGCCCTCTCCGCAGGACAAGAATAAGGGACTGCACTCCAGCGATGAGTACAGCCCCTCTTCGTTTATCAATCAAGTATTTATAAATAAGAAGCCCTTATCAGGCAACTTTTTCTAGACGTTTCATCACGGAAAAGATGAACAGAGCTGCCAGCAGGCAGAGCACCATCAGCACACCCCAAACGACCCACAGTGGCATGTCACCCCACAACCATGAAGCAACGGACGTCAAATAATTACCGATGGCCGTTGCTACGAACCATCCGCCCATCATCATGCCTTTATACTTAGGCGGTGCCACCTTAGATACGAACGAGATACCCATCGGCGACAGCAACAATTCGGCAAATGTCAGCACAAGGTAGGTAGAAACCAACCAGTAGGGCGATACGAATATAGCAGCATCACCGGCTACAGCTTGTTGATCCGGCGTCAGCAGACTCATTGAAGCGACAATCATCACTACGTAGCCCAGCGCAGCAACCAGCATACCCAAACCGATTTTGCGCGGTGCAGAAGGTTCCTTACCTTTGCGAGCCAATGCTCCGAAAATGGCCATAGACACCGGCGTCAGTGCTACTACGAAGAATGGGTTGAAGTGTTGAAAGATTGGGGCACTGACAGCCACACTACCCTCTAGCACCGAATAGCGGTAGATGAGAAAAGCAACCGCTAACAGAATGACGATGCCCGATATAAGTTTGCCCCGTCCCGTTTTGGATTGGAATAATTGGAAAGCAGCATAGACAATGAAAATAACTGCCACCAGATTCATCACACTGAACATCATGCTTTCCAAGCCTTCAGAGCTCTTCGCTGTAAACTCGTTAGCGAAGTAGGTCAGTGTCAAACCGTTCTGATGGAACGCCATCCAAAAGAAGATAACCACGGCAAATACCAGGCAGAGAGCTACAATGCGGTCTTTTGTTTCTTTGGGAGAGAGTTCTTCAACGTGAGCCACGTCGGCTGCCTTTTGGGGAACATCGGTTTGTTTCACGCTACCCTCCACATGCTTAAAGGTACTGCGGAAACCGTAGTAGATGGCCATGGACACAATGAGTGACACGCATGCTACACCAAAGGCAAAGTGATACGAATCATTTTCGCTGATGCCCCATGTGTGTTGCGCATATTCCATAATTTCCACCGCAGCCGTTGGGGCAAACAATGCGCCCACGTTGATGGCCATATAGAAGATGCTGAACGCCGAGTCGCGTTTCGAAGCATATGCAGGGTCGTCATACAGATTGCCCACCATCACTTGCAGATTGCCCTTGAATAGCCCCGTACCTGTGCTGATGACTAACAGACCTGCCACCATAGATACCCACGCAGCTGCGCCGCTGCCTAGAGGCAATGCCAACAGTACATATCCCACGAACATGCCCACGATGCCGATGGTCACCATCCGCCCGTAGCCGAACTTGTCGGCCAATATACCGCCGATAAATGGAAGAAAATAAACCAATGCCAAGAATGCGGCATAAATATTGCCCGCCGTGGCGGCGGACAGATCAAAATTGGCCCTGAGGAATAACACGAAGATAGCCAGCATCGTGTAGTAGCCAAACCGCTCTCCGGTATTGGCTAAGGCGAGGGCGTATAGCCCTTTCGGTTGTCCTTCGAACATAGTTTGTTGTGTAGTTTTAAAAAGTTAAACATTATATTTGCCGACAAAGATAACAAACAAAACCGAAGTACAATGGCCTATAGCTCCAAAAAAGACTATACTCCTTACACATTCCGATAAAAAAACGTAATAGTGCCACGTAATTATATAAGTAATTATCGTTATAGCGAGAATTGGTATGGAAGTGTTCTAGCTGAAAAGCATACACACCATGGCTTGCGCCTCGCGCACCAAATCCTGTGGTGCTAGCTTGAGCTGCAATCCTCGCTGTCCAGCGCTAATGTAGATAAAAGGATGCGCAAGACAAGTTTCATGTATGTAGGTGGGGAAATGCTTCTTCATGCCTAAGGGTGAGCAGCCGCCTCGAATATAGCCTGTCAGCGGCAACAGCTCCTTGACGGGGATAAGGTCACACTTTTTGTTACCGGATACTTTGGCAGCGAGCTTCAAATCTACTTCGTGTTCGCCGGGGATGACACAGACGAAGTAGCCTGTGCGGTCGCCGTGTAGTACCAGGGTTTTGAACACGCATTCGATGTCCTCGCCCAACGAGGCTGCTACGTGGATGGCGCTGAGATCTGTCTCGTCCACCTCGTAGGGTATCAGTTCATAGCAGACGCCCGCCTTGTCCAGCAGACGGGCGACGTTAGTCTTGTTAATCTTCTTCATGATGTATGTGGTGTTATATGGTTATCGGCACGCGGATGTCGGGGAGGAACGCTGACGACGCAGAAAGGCGCAGAGAAACGCAGAGGGAATCTCTTTCTTCTCGGCAAAGGAGAAAGAAAAAGTCTGCGTTCCTCCTCCCTCGCATCATCCGTGTGTCATACAGAGTTCTGCCTTCAGGAACCGTGGCGTGTAGCCACGTTCGCTGCGTGCCACCTCTTCCGGCGTACCAGTGGAGAGCACCTGTCCACCGCCTCGTCCGCCTTCCGGCCCCATGTCAATGATGTAGTCTGCCATCTTGATGACATCCAGGTTGTGCTCGATGACGATGACCGTGTTCCCCTTGTCCACCAGACGGTTCAGCACAGCCAGCAGCACGCGGATGTCCTCGAAGTGCAGTCCCGTGGTTGGCTCGTCTAGAATGTAGAGCGTCTTGCCCGTGTCGCGCTTCGCCAGCTCCGTGGCCAGCTTGACGCGCTGACTCTCGCCGCCGGACAGCGTCGTGCTGCTCTGCCCCAGTTTGATGTAGCCCAGGCCGACGTCCTGCAACACACGAATTTTGTTGAGAATCTGCGGTACGTTCTCGAAGAACTCCACAGCACGGTTGATGGTCATGTCCAGCACATCGGCTATGGATTTGCCCTTGAAGCGCACTTCCAGCGTCTCGCGGTTGTAACGCTTGCCGTGGCACACTTCACAGGGCACGTAGACGTCGGGCAGGAAGTT
>CALUJK010000091.1 GCA_944320945.1 uncultured Bacteroides sp.
ATTGTCGCTCTGCATGGCTTCGGCGGCTTCCTTGTAAACTCCCTGAAAATTCTCCTGCACATTCTTCAGTGAAGAGCGACGTTTGGTAGAAACCAGCGTGTCGGTGAAGTAGAGGTCTTCGGCCAACTTCTCGCGAGAAGTGGTCAGCAATTTCTCCAGGAAGGCTTTTCCCTTGGCCACTACCTCCACAATGGGCCGTTCGGCATCCATATCGTCCACAGCCTTCTCCAGGTCGTTGAGCAGTTGTCCCTGCGGACGGGCAAAGTAGGAAATCTGATAAAAAGCTGTGTCGAGTACATTCCACGAGTAGCCGTAGCGACGGTCGGCATCGTATTCCTTCAGTGCCTCGAACGCAGACTTGCCGACCGTCTGTATGGCTTCATAGATACGCTCCACCTCTTCAGGCGGATAGGGAGTAACCTGCGGCTCGTAGCAACGGATGGCGCCGAACTTGGTACAGAACTCGTCGTCATACTTGTCGCCGATGTGGCAGATGTTCTGCAACACGTAGAACATCTTGTGCGGATGGCTCTGCGACAAGGGGCACGAATACTCCATCTTGAGCTTTTCCCCCTCTTTCACAAAGCGGGGCAGCAGCAGTTTGTTCAAGTTCAGGTCGGCCACCTGACGGAGCATGGCCACACGCCCTTTCTCGGGCAGGCACAGAAAGTCGGCCACTACGCTGACCGTATTGTCCGCTATGCGGATATGCACCAGAATGGAACCGTGGGGAATGTGGAATTCGGTACCTTCCGCGTTGCCATACTTGGAGCGGAAACCCGCATTCAGATAATCGAGCAAACTGTGAAAGGCATCCAGATAAGCTCCTTGGCCATACAGGTCAACACTTCTCTCATAAGCCTCCATACACACGGAGCTCTGCGTGGAGTCCGTCACAGGCGGGATAAAAATAGGTGTCTGTTTCATATCATGATATCATTTTAAAAAGGATAGGTTCAGCATTCGTTCTATATCCCGTCCGCCATACGGCAGGCCAGGGTAATGTCATTGTAGATTTCCTCCAGCATACGTCCCTCCCCTTTCAGTGCGTCTGGCCGAAGGCGCAGGAATCCCCGTGGCATGGAAGCCGCATAATAGAAATAGCCGCGGCTGAAGGAAAACATCAGGTCACGCCCAAAGGCATCGTGCAGGGCGGTGAGACGCCGCATCAGGGCCGGTGTCAGCACTATGCGGGCTGCCACTTCATTGTCGGCATACACCACGAACCGCCGCTCGAACTCGGGGTCTTCCAGCACTACGAGGCGGGCATGGAAGCGTTTGTGCAGGGCCTGTATCTGCCGGGCCAGGTAGCCAACCTTGTCTTCCAAATGGTCGGGGAGCACCAGAATATCGCCCTCGTAGCGGCGTTCCGTCCGACACCAGCCGAACATGCCGCGGAAATTGTACGCACTGCTCTCCATACGCGCAGCAAAGACAGGTCGCAGCACATGGCGGTAGAGCATCACGAAATAGCCGGCTACGGGATGATACTGCCAACGGTTGACCCATCCGTAGGAGACGGCTACATCGGCCACATGCAGCCGGCCGTCAGCCGATTCGATCTCGCCGTAGGTCTCCACACCCAACCGCGGATCGCCGAACGACACCGTGAACAGGCGGCTTCCCCCCAGCAGTTCGCTGTCCGCCTCCGACGACAGGGAGAAACTAACCTGCGGCACTAAGGCCTGCATCACCCGCCTTGTAGCCGCCGCTTCCTGCCGCTGGAAGGATGCCATGCTGCGCGACAACAGAAAACTCAATACCACCAACCCGATGAATACCGGCAGCAGGGTCTGTGTCAGCATTCCATAGTCGTCCCAACCCAGCCGTGCCAGCAACAGACCGCCAAACAGCACAAACATGAACCAGCAGAACACCAGCAAATAAACTACCACACTCAGCACCCGCACCACGCGGCGCCATCTTTCCACACGGACCAGCTCACCGTGCAGTTCCGCTTCCAATGCCTTGAAATCGATTGTATCCATAGTCTCTATTTTTATTCAGGAATCAGGCCGATACATTCATGAACTTACCTTCCGAACAATCCGGCCACATCGACATTGCGCCGTTCCTCCTCGGGTATCTCAATCAACGGTTCTTCAACATGACGCTGCCTGCGGGCCACGACAGACGAAGGAAACATCTCGATAGCATTATTGTAATCCGTCACCGCCGCATTGTAGGTCCGGCGAATGGCCTGCAGTTGAAGTTCCATCTCCTCGATGTTGGCCTGCAGCCGATGGAACTGCCCGTCGGCCTTCAGTTCGGGATAGTCCTCCACCGATACGTTCAGCCGTGACAGCAGGGACGACAATTCGCCGCCTGCCCTGATCTGTTCGCCTTCCGAAGCCGAAGAGGACAGATGCGAACGCAGTTCCGCAATGCGGACCAACACCTCGCTCTCGTGTCCCATATAAGCCTTTACACTCGCCACCAAGTTAGGTATCAGGTCATTACGCTGCTTCAGCACCACACAAATGCTGCTGCGGCATTGTCTGACTCGATTCCGTTTGGCTATCAGATTGTTGGCCGTCCACACATACCAAAGTATGAAAAGCAATGCCACGCCGACCAGTCCACAAACAAGAGCTGTCATATTTCCCTCAGTTCAGTTATGAAACGATTAGTAGTTACAGTTTTTTATATAAGCAAAAGTAACGTCTAATCCATAAACATGGAAATAGAGGAGGGGGATAAAAGGGAAGGAAAAGAAACAGGTGTAAAAGTATGAAAAACAAGAAACTAACCTTCTTGGAGAAGGGGAATATAAGGGGACAATTTATCGAATGACCCCATCTGAAACAGCAGTCGAAAGCAGACTGCCATAAAGAGAGGCGGAAACAAGAAGCGAAACAGGCCGTCCTGACACAGTGCTTTATGAAGTCACGACACAGTGCTTCGTGACACCCTGACGAAGCACTGCATGACACCCTCATGAAGCACCGTGTCAGAGGGTCACGAAGCACCGTGTCGCAACCCCATCAAACGGAACAAAGAGAAACGATAGCATACTTTATGCCTGCCCGCACTTCCAAAGCGTGAAGGAAAGCAGATCAGAACTCCCGCAACAGATCTTCCAGCGTAATGCCTCCCTCGGCCCCCATCTTCTCTGTACGGATACGCTTCAGACGCTTCTTCACTGAATCCTTCTCCAAGTGCATGATTTGAGCCATCACTGCTTGCGACAACTGCATCTTCACCATGCAACAGTAACGAAGATCCTCCTTGTTCAGAGCCGGATAACGCTGTTGCAGGCGACCGGTAAAACCATCGAAGATGGAATTGGCATTCTGTACGATGTCGTCCCAATCCTCGTCGGAAAGGATAATATTGCCGCCCCGCTCTATCTCCTGGAAGACCCGCTGGCTCAGGCGACGGAAGAACGTTTCCTTCAGGCAGGCTTCCTTCCGTTCCATTTCGACCACCCGTTGGAGGTGGCGCGACGAGGTTTCCCGTTCCTGCTCCAAGGCTTCGGCCTGTGTATACAGGCGCCGTTGCTGGAGTTTCACCCGACGGCGGCTGCGCCGATAGAGAAAGCCAATGATAGTGACCAACCACAACAACAAGAGAAAAGCCAAAGTCAAATACAGAATATCCACCCGACGACGGTCGGCCTGCGTACGCCAATAAAGATTCTCCACCGCCAGCTGTTCGTGCCGATAGAGTTCCTGAAGCGCAATGGCTTCCTCCGTATGCCGCTGCTCACGGATGGTATCGGAAAGCGTCATGAAGCGTGAAAGCAGCGAATAGGCCTCACGGTCATTGCCCATCTTGTGGTATATCTCCGACATATAATGGAGAGCATCGGCTTGTACGCTGGGCACCGTACAACCGGCCGACAAGCGGTAATAATAGACTGCCGAATCATAGCGGCCCATCTGCCCGAAAAGATCACATTTGGTCGTATAGAGACTTATGATGGCAATGGAATCACGGGCCGGACGCAAGGCCATCGATCGGTCGATATATTCCAATGCTTTGTCCGGCTGGCCCATCTCGGCATAAATATGCCCCAGGTTGTTGTACACGTGCAGCAACTGGCGGGGAACCGAGTCGGCCAAAGCGGCTTCGTAAGCAGCCTGTGCATAGTGAAGAGCACTGTCCTGCCGGTTCAGAAAATAGTAGCCGGTGGAAATATCACACAGAGCCATGTTCTTATAGAAAACATTCCCCAGGTTGAGAGCCGCTTCCAGCGCCGCTTTCGAATACTTCACCTTGGAAGCATAGTCACCCTGGTTCATGCACACCACACCCAGCCACGTGTTTACCCGATAAAGCTGTTCGTAGTCGTCCCGCCCTTGCAGGAACGACAGGGCCTTGATAAACGACTGCATAGAGGCATCCATCCGATAGAGGCGTCGTTCCAGATGGGCCTTGCAATAAAGGGCCCGTTCGGCATACGAGGAATCGCCCGACTGGCTGAAATATTGGATGGCAGGCAGCAACAAGGTATCGGTAGCTGCGGTAAGCTGCCCCCTGCGATGTGAAGCCTCTGCCATAAGGAGGGCATAAAGCGCATAGTCGCGTCGGGAAAGCCGTGACGGATTTTCAATACGTTGCATCACGCTTACAGCACTGTCGGTCAGTCGGTCAGCCATCAGCTGTTCGGCCAGGGAAATGCGACGGTCGGGGCCGCAACCGACCAACAACAGGCAGAATACCAACAGGACCAAAGGTAATTTAAAGTTGTATTTTACAGACATCATTTTATTCATTTTCTGATTTTACAGATATATTGGACCACACTTCACTAGAGGACAACAGGGAGTCGGCCCTTACTTCACCCGTCTGTCCGTGTACCGACATCACCCTGATGCGGTCGCCGTTCATAGCATTGCGCATGTAAATACGCCACGTGGGGATGCTGTCCATTCCTTCCCAATAACGACCGATACGAACCCGGGTCGTATCTTTCCAATCGATCCCCCGTAGGCGGGCAAAGATAAGAATATCTCTCCACGTATAGGTAAAGAGATGATTCCTTTTTACAGAAGGCAGCGTGTCATTTTCTTTTTCAGTTTCCGTACAGACAGCCAGGGAACAGTGACGGATGTCTCCCCATCCCAACCACCCTTCGGCCGATTTCACTTGCAAATAGCACACGCGTATAGAACTCAAGCTCCGGGCTTCGGACAAAGGAAGATACAGTCGGCGGAAACCCAAACTGTCTGATACCGTTACTTCGCCGTAAGAAAAAGTATTAAGCAGCTCTCTCGCAGAATACCGGCCCGGGAAAGAACGGGGAGTACGGTCATGGAGTTCCACTCGGATGACGGCATAAATATGTTCTGTCACCTCTGAGACAAACCGACTGTTCAGCCAGAACAAAAAGACTATGACCACGTTGGTACAAAGCACCATCGCCCCTGATGCCCAATAACAGCCATGAAGGAAGTTTATCAGCAGCCACCCCCACAGCTTGTCGTCCTTGGCGGGCGGTCTGTGCCATCGGGCATAGAGCATCCATCCCCCCAATCCTATCGCACCAAGTACCAGTGTACAATTTCCTGTGATGTCCTGATAACCGACATCAGCCAAAAGGACACGCCACAACCATTCTTCCTCGGCATACCACATCCGGCAATGCAGCAGGAAGAATACCACAATGACAGGTACCACTATCTTCCATGCCGTCAGGGGAGTCCGTTCTCGTCTGGGAGCCATGCGGGCCCGTATCGGTTCACCGCCTCCGTTCATTTTCCGTTTTTTTCTGCTCATAGAAGTAAAAAGCGTTCAGATAGCCCGTCAGGGCAAACAATTGACACAAGACTGCCTCGGCATACTGTGCCGAATGGACAGCCATCGGAGTAACCATCAGTAGCAGACCACTGATTTCAAGCAAAGTCATCGGATAGGAACGGGAACCGCACCTGTCGAAAACACGCCCCATGCGCATCAGCCGCCAGGATGCCCAGGTATAGACCACGGCAAAAACCAGTAATACGGCTTTCTCATATTCTTCGGACACCCATTTCCTCTCCAAACCTAACACATAAAGTAACGAGAGAAAACACAGCAGCAAGTCGCACCACCCGAAAGCAGGCAGGTAAGTATGCAGGAGATAAGACAATTCAGGGGGCGGACAGCGTTGCAAGTCTTTCTTACAAAGATAAACCGTCTCGTTGCGAAGACCAAAAAAGTAAACATACCCCACTCCCAATCCATAGACCGCCAGCGAAGGAAGCACTACCAGCAAACGTTCCCAACCGTAAAAGGCAGGCACCATTTCCCAACCGATAACCATCCAGACGGCCGACACCCCCAAAGCAATACACACCAGCCACACATGACCGGCCACGCGGGAAAACATACCCGGATACCAACGGCTGAACAACCGATGCCACAACAACGCCAACGGCAAGATTATCAGACAACAGGCAGCCGCAAACATCACACAAAAGGCCGAACCGTCTGCCAGCAACCAGCCTGTCGCGCCCGTCTCCACAATCCATAAGGGCAGACTAAGGTACAGATAAGGCTTCACATACTTATCTGTCAGAAACTTACGCTTTATATTTCCTGCCTTTTCTTCCATTCCGAATTTTAATTGTTAACTTGATTACTATCCTCTCTCCGCCTGCGCCAGTACCTGCTTCATCTCTTCCAGACTGAGACCGCGAAGCAGGAGATGGCCATCGGCTTCGTCCACCACGTAAGGTTGGAGAAGTTGCAGGGCAGTGTGGTATTCCAGCATGCCGATGTTCTGTTCGTCGTCGTAACTGAAGAAGGTCAGTACCCATAGGCTGATGTTGTGGCCATCAACGGCGTAAAGCTCCTCAGGAGCCTTGGGTAGAATGGTAACCACAGTGTCGGTCAGGGTGAAGTTCACCATCAGCGTACCGTCGTTGCGTTCAAAAACATGTGGCCGGGCTTCGTAGGCATCGGTCCAAGGATTGTCTTCGCCTGTTTCCTCATCGTCATCCTGCGTATTCATCAGTTCGAAGAGCAAACGCTGGTGTACCACTCCGTCGCCCTTTTCAACCGAAGCGACCGATTCATCTCCTCCCAATGCCAAGGCGGGCACAAAGAAAAAGATTTCTTTATCGGACAGAGAACCGCACTTTTCGAGTGCCTGAGTGAAAAGCTCTTTGTCCAGCAAAGCGCCTGCGACCGTATCATCGGAAAGGAGCTGCACGAACTCACTGAAACTATAGGCACACACGTAGGTACGGCAATGATGGATGTCGAGCAGGGCAACATCGTTTTGAGTATCGTTCAGCCTCCGATAGTAGAGGACGTTACCGAAACCGGTCACCATAATGGGGATGCGGGTGGGATTTTCCCCGCCCAGCCAGGCAGAAAGATTGTCGGCATAATCAGTGGGATTGATTACCTTAAGCAGACCGTTGCCATAATTGCCGAAACCGTATGTCTGCCACAAATCCAGCAACTCATCGGGAAGGCGGTGCCTAAACTGGTTGAGAATGCCTTCGGAAGGTTTGATCAAGGCATCCGAAGGCGGATATTTCTGTAGAAAGTCTTCAAACAAATTCATATTCCGATTTTTAAAGGATTAAAGGCTTGCATCAAGCGATTCCTGTTTATCACCACAGATGACACAGATTGCCACAGATTTTTGTTTAAACTCCATATGATAATCCGTGATAATCTGCGCAATCCGTAGTGGATTTCTCACACTTACATCGTCTCTTCCCATTCCTTCTCCAACTTGCCGTCGATGTCATAGAGTTTCCAGCGGCCGATGCGATGCCCGTTGCGGTATTCGCCCGCTTCGCGCAGACGGTCGTTCTTGATATAGCGCGATTCGAAGGGGCCTGTCTTGCGCCCGTTGACAAAGGTAGAAGTCTCCCAATAGTCATAACGATTGTCGCGCACCAGCCTGCGCTCCTTGCCGTACAGGCGGCCATACTGGTAGGTAGCTTCGTAAATCAGTTCACCGTTGTGGGGGTTGTATTCGCGGTACAGC
>CALUJK010000092.1 GCA_944320945.1 uncultured Bacteroides sp.
ACGGTAACCGGAGACATCCGACAGGAAAAATCCTCATATGATGCCTCGGGGAGTAAAACAGGCTTGTCATAAAGCGCCGCTGTCCTAACCGGAAAGCGGGTGCAAAAGTACTGCCTTTTCTATTTCATGCAAAATATTATGGGAATTTTTTTGGAAGAAAAAGCAAATAAATTTCAAATATGACTGAAATACAACACATTACGGTTAGAATAAAGGGACAAGAAGAAAAGCACTGGCAAGTCATATACACATTATATATTATATATAAAGAAACAAGACCAGTCCGGACTCTATAACGGCTTATAATAGTAAACAGGAATACGATCGCAGATTTCTAAAACAGACAAATAAAAGAAAAAGAAAGCGGAGAAAAAGAATGATGATATACACACAGAAAGAAAGCCAGACACGAATTCCTGTAAGTTGCTCATCCCAAGAAAGTTCTGTAAAACGGTACTTCGATAATCTTAGCAGACAGTCCGGGCATACTCGGACTACAGTCCGAAAACTATCGAACTACAGTCCGGACATACTTGGACTACATACAAAACATATTCCGAATAAACAACGCACAAACCATAAGGCAGAAACGGAATGAAACAAAAAGAAAAAGAGAATGTAAACAAACACTTACTTTATACCAATTTATCTTTTGTAATTAGAAATAAAGTAGTACTTTGGCGCACAAAATCAACCGACACTAAGAAAAAATGAGCCTTGAATTATGGAGCGAGAAAAAATTCATTTGCAATATCTTTTAAATGCTACCTCCAAAAGCATACTGTGGACAGCCATTAGTACCCCCAGCGGACTGGAAGGATGGTTTGCCGACAGAGTGCAATCGGACGATAAAACCGTTACTTTTTTTTGGGGAAAGACAGAAAGCAGAACAGCCGCCATCGTGGCCATGCGTGCTTACTCTTTCATTCGCTTCCACTGGTTGGACAGCGAATATCCCAGAGAATATTTTGAACTGAAGATGACAAATAGCGAACTGACCAACGACTTTGTGCTCGAAATAATTGACTTCGCCGCACAGGAAGATGTGGACGATTCGCGCGAATTGTGGGATTCGCAAGTGGAAACTTTACGCCGGACGTGCGGATTCTGATTTTTTTATACTACTTTTGTGCTCTTATTGCATGAAACGAGTAAAATGCTGCGCATAAAAAAGTTAGATATATTCATTCTGAAGAGTTTCTGTCTGCTCTTCATGGGTACATTCTTTATTTGCCTTTTCATCTTCATGATGCAATTTTTATGGCGCTATGTAGACGAAATGGTAGGGAAAGGATTAGAAATGAGCGTTCTTGCACAGTTCTTTTTCTATTCTGCGTTAACACTGGTACCCGTTTCGCTACCGCTGGCCATCTTGCTGGCGGCACTTATCACATTCGGCAACTTCGGCGAACGATTCGAATTGCTGGCCATGAAAGCAGCAGGCATTTCGCTGCTGAAAATCATGCGGCCGCTTATAGTTTTCATCACTTTCATCTGTTGTGTTTCTTTCTATTTTCAGAATGTCATCGGCCCCAAAGCGCAAACAAAGCTGTGGACGCTGCTTATCTCGATGAAACAGAAGTCACCGGAAGTTGATATTCCCGAAGGCGTATTTTATGACGAGATTGACGGTTATAATCTCTACGTCAAACATAAGAACCGAGACACAGGTATGCTGTACGACGTACTGATTTACAACTTCGAGAATGGTTTTGAGAATGCTCAAATCATCAAAGCTGATTCCGGACGACTGGAAATGACGGCAGACAAGCAGCACTTGTATCTGCATCTATACAACGGCGAACAGTTTGAGAATCTAAAGTCTCAGCAGATGAATAAGCGCAACGTGCCCTATCGGCGTGAGACGTTCAGCGAGAAACATGCGCTTATAGAATTCGACTCCAACTTCAACATGGTTGATAATGACATCATGACCAACCAATCCAACAGCAAGAACATGCGTATGCTGCAAATGGGCATTGACTCCATGCAGAACCGGACGGACAGTATCGGCCGCGCATATTTCCGCGAAGCTATCAAGGGAACTTTCAGACCTGCTGTTTTAAGTAAAACCGATACGTTAAAGCTGGAAACCGCACGCACCACAGAGAGTAATAATGTAGACAGCATCTTCAATGCCTCTACCTTAACGCAGAAACAACAAATACTTTCGGACGCCGTAAAGAAAGCCGAGAGTGCTACCAGTGATTGGAATTTCAAGAGTTTCAACATTACCCAGACAGAAGTTAGTCTACGCCGACACGTCACAGCATGGCATGAGAAATTGACCATGTCCTTGGCCTGCCTCATCTTTTTCTTCATCGGAGCGCCACTGGGTGGTATCATCCGTAAGGGTGGATTGGGTATGCCGGTGGTGGTATCTGTAGTAATCTTCATCATTTACTACATTATTAATAATACTGGATATAAGATGGCACGCGACGGCAAGTGGATTGCATGGATGGGAATGTGGTGTAGTACCGCCATCTTGGCTCCACTGGGAGCTTTTCTCACCTACAAATCGAACAACGATTCGGTAGTGCTGAATGCTGATGCCTATATCAACTGGTTCAAAAAAATTGCCGGAATACGAAGCGTGCGGCATCTATATCGGAAGGAGGTAATTATCCACGACCCGGATTATGCTAATCTGCCCGGCGAATTACAGGCCTTAACGGCTGAATGCCGCACCTATATCGAAAAGAAGGATTTGCGCCGGCCGCCTAACTACTTCAAATTGTGGATGAACGATGCACCGCGTGACGAAGAAATGGTAAAGATAAACGACCACATGGAGCGCCTCATCGAAGAGATGTCCAATACGAGGTCTGTCTCCTTACTGACCGTATTGAACAATTATCCCATCATTCCGGTTTATGCACATGTACGGCCTTTCCGCCATTATTGGATGAACTTGACATGTGGCATCATAGTACCGATAGGATTATTCCTGTATTTCCGCATTTGGGCTTTCCGCATCCGCCTGGCCAAAGACATGGAACGCGTCATCAAGCTCAACGGCGACGTGCAGCGCGTGATAGAAACAGATAAAAACTTATAAACCATAAACGATAAGAGAGCATATGGAAAAAGTACAATTAAATACCATAGAAGAAGCCATCGAAGACTTCAAAGCTGGTAACTTTGTAATAGTAGTCGACGACGAAGACCGCGAAAATGAAGGTGACCTTATTATCGCCGCCGAAGCCATCACTCCTGAAAAAGTGAACTTCATGTTGAAACATGCCCGTGGAGTGCTATGTGCCCCTATCACTATATCCCGTTGCAAGGAATTGGACTTGCCGCATCAGGTGTTGGACAATACTTCTGTGCTGGGCACTCCCTTCACTGTCACCATTGACAAACTGGAAGGATGTACCACGGGAGTATCAGCTGCCGACCGCGCCGCTACCATCCGGGCATTGGCTGACCCTGCTTCTACTCCGAATACTTTTGGCCGCCCCGGACACATCAATCCCTTGTATGCACAAGAGAAAGGAGTGTTACGCCGCGCCGGACATACCGAAGCAACTATCGACATGTGCCGACTGGCCGGTTTTTATCCGGCGGGTGCCCTCATGGAAATCATGAACGAGGATGGCACTATGGCCCGTTTACCAGAGTTGCGCGAAGTGGCTGACCGTTTCGGACTGAAACTTATTTCTATCCGTGATCTTATCGCCTATCGCCTCCGTCAAGAATCCATTGTAGAAAAAGGAGTCGAGGTGGACATGCCGACCGAATACGGACACTTCCGCCTGAT
>CALUJK010000093.1 GCA_944320945.1 uncultured Bacteroides sp.
CGGTTAGTCAGTCCTACCACATGCAATTTACCCAAAATCGGGAAATCGATGTATCCCTCGTTATCTACCAGATAATCCAACAGTTTGGCATTGCTCATACCTTGGTTCATATTGCCATTCTGCAACTTGCTCTGCCCTATCTTGCGATAGAAAGGTGCTGAAACTTCCGGGTCAGACGTACTGACGGTTATGGTCAGTTCGTCTTTAGGCATGATGTGGTATTCATACAACCGACCCTTTTGAGATATTTGCTCCAACACTTCGTCATCGCGCAAATAAAGCGACTGGCGATAGGAGGTGCAAGACGACAGAACGGCTACAACTCCCAACGATAAAATAAGTTTTTTCAAGTTCATTATATGTATTATAGTTTATTTCCAATTAATATTCTTGTGTTTCCAAAGCTTTCTTAACCAATTGCCAGAAGCCGGACACTGCACGGGCTGCCCCACAGGAGCAGCGTAAATATCTGCCCAAGTAAGCCCTTCGTGTATCATGCGGTAGATAACTCCCCAATCGGGCAGGCCACCCAGATTACGGTCGTCAATGAACAAATCGGCATGAAGTTTGCGCGAATATCCTTCGTGTTGTAACCTTTCTTCAGGATAATTACTGTTGACCGCATAGAACAGCAAACCACGCTCCCGACAGAAACGGACCGCCTCTTCCAGCAAACCACCTTCGCGCACTGTCCACAAAATAAGCCGATGGTTTTCCTCACGCAGCTTCTTCAATGTCTCGATGGCAAAAGGGATTTCCGGACCAATGGACGGGTATCGGTGTTCAACTATGGTTCCGTCAAAATCAACCGCAATAATCATGACCACACGAAAAATATCACAAACATTCTCTAAACAGAGTATAACTGAGTTCGGCCGCTTCGCGCTCCGGACGATTCCGCAAGACATAAACCGGTATCCGCCCCGCTACCCCAGCCACCGTTCGGCTGATGCAGGCAAAACTCATTCCATCACGACCAATGAGCAAAACGGCTCCCAGCAACAAGCGAAAACTCTGTAAAGGCGACAGTCGGATAGCCCGGTTTTCTGATGCCTGCTCCATGCGGAAAAGCGCCTTCAACTCTACCCCCTCGTTATGATAACAAGGCGTTTTACCACTCCAGGGAGAACCATATACACGCACCTCTCCCCATGGGAACAGGCGCAATACAGGTTGGTCGTCGTTCAACAAACGGGTACCGGGAATATGCTTTAGCCACAAACGGGAATGAGTGCTTTTCCCAATGCCGGACGGACCTAAGAAAGCCACTCCGGCATCGTTCGTCACCACACAGGAAGCATGGACCAAAACCGTATGCCGGAAAGCAGACGCATAGATGAAAGTGAGCATAAGCAGGTCGTTCAGCAAATCATAATCGGACACTCCATTTAAGCCCCAATCTGTCTGCACGTGCCTCCAATTGCGGTCGGCACGCAACCGGCAGCGAATTCCCTTGTCGGGAACCGCCAGTTCCAGGCAACAGCAACCAGGTAACAGCCAGATGCACAAAAGTCTGCCATCCGGACGGGCTGTCGTGGTTGGAGAGCCTCCGCAAGCCGGCAAACTGACCTCCGTCTGCAATACAGCCAGCAACGACTCTTCGCCAGCCACTTCATCCGCTTCGTCCGGCATCAGGAAAGGCTTCCAGTTGGGCAAAGCCTCGATAGCCAGGCTCCGGCACTCAATTTTCAATATCCAGTCTGCTATGCTTAACACCATCATTTTCCGAAATAAATTCCCCCAGCTATAAGCAACAATCTTCAAAGCTATAAGAAGCGTGCTTCCAAGCGTTTAGAGACACGGTGGCAAGCGCTTACATGCAAAGCCCTGCACATCAAGAGATGACACGTTCATTAAGACTGCACATGGTTGGGTTCGCGCTGCTCTTTGGAAGCCATTCCCTTACCCGAGATTTCCACCTTATATTCAAGCGGCGTTTTTCCATAGACCTGCTCGAAGATGCGGTAGAATGTACGCACACTGTTGAATCCAGCATCGTAAGCCACAGCCTTCACTGGGGTGTCCGGATGCTCCTGAAGCAAATGCAAGGCATATTCCAACCGCAATTTGTTGACATATCCGCTGAAATTGGTATGAGCATACTCCCGAAACAATAGAGCTACTTTGTTTTTATTAATCAACCCCAAACGAATGACATGCTCACGCGAAAAATCTGGATTCAAAAACAGTTTTTCCTCCACAATAGTCTGGTGTATACGGTCAAACAGTTCTTTATTCAAACTATTGCCCAAGACACTTTCCGACTCCAACCCGCCTTCCACAGACTCATTCCGCTGAATGCCAGGAGGTGTTTCTTCTGCCGCTTCGACAATCTGACCATACTCTGAAGGTGGAACAGAATCCTGAACCAACCCATGCAATACCCGGTGCAAATGCCTGATTCGCACAAGAGCATAGCTAATGCCCAACAAAAGCAGCAAAACAACTACTACCAGCAAACAAACAACAGCCTGCATACAAGAAAAAGCACTTTGTAGCTCATTCCAATAACTCAATCAAATCCGGATGTATCTCAGCCAACACTACGGCGATGATACCTTGCAACCAGATTACCACCCGCTTGCTCCGGCAACCTTTCACACGCTGGAAAATTCCTTCCACTCCATCGAAAGGTCCACCTATGACACGCACACGAACGCCTTGATTCAGACGACCTAATTCGTCCACCGTCAGATAAATCAGCTTCTTACCCTCCACACTGCTTGCCTGAATAAACTGTTGCATCTGATTGTCGGGCACAACAATAGGCAGATTTCGCCCTCCACTTTGACGTGTAAGGTATTGCAGAAAAGGTATATAGCACGTCTTTGCTTCTTGGATAACTTTTCGGGTGGACCGCACAAATATGAGATTATGGATGGCAGGACACCATTCACGCCTCTTCTTTTTATTGCGCACCACAACCCGATAGCACATAGGGACGTAATTCTCTATGGACAATTTATCCAAGAGTCTTTGTGCCTCCAACTCCTTTTGGAACGGAGCGCTCATGGCAAACCAACAAAGAACATCATTGTCTGTAACAATGGAATCCTTAAGCATAAGAAATCACCCCAGGACATACTCCTGGCTCCCCAAGCTTTAACAAATCACCTGAATTACAATAAAATACGAACACCAATCATTCAATATGCCTGCTTTAATCTTCATATACCGCAGGATGAATCATATAATAGTACGCAAAAGTATAATTTTCCAATGAAAGCAAATATAGCATAAAAGATATTTTCGATATATTAACTAAAAAGAAAGAATCGTTACGCAATCTATGGGAGACCGGAATCATCACATTACATAAAACATAGCGCCTTAATGACTCCTGACATCAAAATGGCCACATGGTATAACGTCACATCTCAGCACCGTGCTGCAATCACTTACTCAGGAAGCAGAACCGCCGAACTGTTCCGACTGCTATATAACGAAAGAAGAAAAGCTATGTACAGTTCCACTTCACCAGGAAACATGCCAGAAAAGCGAACCTATCTTGCGGAAAGTATAAACATACATCCGACAACAGACATACAAAATACACAAAAAAAAGACCAACTGACTACCTCATTGAGTCAGTTGGCCCCATTTTAACAAGAATCATATCCTGATTCCTTACAACAACATCACCAGAATCTGTTTTTGTCCGGATTATATTCAAAACCGACAGCTTTGAGTTTCCGAACGATGTCATCCTTTGGAACATTCAAATCATCGCAAAGTGCATCCAGTGAAGGATAGGAATCACGCAATTT
>CALUJK010000094.1 GCA_944320945.1 uncultured Bacteroides sp.
GCAGCGTCCTTACCCAATCCGTTCAGGATGCAACGCAACGGATTTGTACGTACCTTATTAGCCATTTCGGCAATCTTGATGGCACCTTCGGCAGCGGCAAATGATTCGTGTCCGGCCAAGAATGCAAAGCATTGTGTCTCTTCGCGGAGCAGACGGGCAGCCAAGTTTCCGTGTCCCAAACCTACCTTACGGTCGTCGGCAACAGAACCCGGAATGCAGAATGCCTGCAAACCGATACCGATAGCTTCTGCTGCATCGGCAGCGTTCTTGCAGCCTTTCTTCAATGCGATGGCGCAACCTACCACGTAAGCCCATTTAGCGTTCTCGAAGCAGATGCCTTGTGTCTCCTGACAAGTCAGATAGGGGTCGAGGCCTGCTGCGTCACAGATTGCGTTAGCTTCTTCAATGTCTTTGATGCCGTTTTCGTTCAAAGCAGCCAAAATCTGCTTCATACGACGGTCTTGACTTTCAAATTGTACAGGTCTAATCATAATCTGTTTCCTCCTTATTCTTTACGTGGGTCAATATATTTAACAGCGCCCTGTTCGGGTTTGAAGCGGCCATACGTGCCTGTAACGGCTTTCAGTGCTTCGTTGGCATCTACGCCCTTCTTGATTTGTTCCATGAACTTGCCCATGTGAACGTATTCGTAGCCGATAACTTGGTCGTCTTTATCCAAAGCCATGCGGGTGATGTAGCCTTCGGTCAGTTCCAGGTAACGAGTACCTTTGGCTTTGGTTCCATACAATGTACCAGTCTGGCTGCGGAGACCTTTACCCAAGTCTTCCAATCCGGCGCCGATTACCAAACCACCTTCAGAGAAAGCAGATTGTGTACGTCCGTAAACAATTTGTAAGAAGAGTTCGCGCATAGCCGTGTTGATGGCATCGCAAACCAAGTCTGTATTCAGTGCTTCGAGGATGGTCTTACCCGGAAGAATTTCAGATGCCATAGCGGCAGAGTGCGTCATACCTGAGCAACCGATTGTTTCAACCAGACACTCTTCGATGACACCGTTCTTCACGTTCAGCGTCAGCTTGCATGCACCTTGCTGAGGAGCACACCAACCTACACCGTGGGTCAAACCGGAAATGTCAACGATTTCTTTTGCCTTTACCCATTTGCCTTCTTCGGGTATGGGAGCCGGTCCGTGGTTAGGACCTTTTTGAACAACACACATGTGTTCCACTTCGTGTGAATAAGTCATAATTAGCTCTTATTAGTTAGTAATAATTAGAAAAACGTAGTTTCCACTTTTTAAGTCGGGCACAAAGTTAACCGTTTTCTTGTTCCGCACCAACCGCTGTATTTTACTTTTTTATTAAAAATAGGTAATAAAGTGCGGCCTCCTCCTTGGATGTCAGGAGAAGGCCGCACGAATGCAAAGTGGAGTTTGCATTTATTGAGGTTCTGATATGGTAAGTGTAGCACCGGCGTATGTGGAAACAACCTCTTTCACTTGCTCGGCCGGAATGGTATTGGTCAGGGTGTAGGGTGGGGTAAAGGCGGTACTGATGTCGGTATAGCTGTCATTTTGAGCTATGTCGGAGAATGAACATCCGTCAAATCTGATGGCAGCAGTTCCGTCGCTCCTGTCATCGCTTGCTCTTCTTGCTCCGTTAAAGACTGTATTCTCTACATATACGTCGGCTTCAACACCCAAGCCTATGCAGTAATTGGCAACAGAACTGTTGTAAAGGCAGTTTGCTATATGTATCTGCCCGAAGCGTACACGTGGCATGCGTTCGCGACAGCCTTCGTCCCACCAGCAGTATTGGAAGGTTGTTTTCAGATGTCCGCGGTCTGATGTTTCATTGTCACTACTTCCCCACAGGTTACTGAAACGATGGTCATCACTTCCACCCGAGCCTCCGGCAAGCGGTTCTATGAGATAACGGAATCGGCACCACGTCACGGCAATATTATCCGATGCGCTTCTGCAATCAAAATTTCCATCTACCCCGTCTTGAAAATCGCAATGGTCTATCCAGATGTTTGTCGTGCCATGTATGCAGAGATTGTCCCGCCCGTCCACGTCGTATGCACCGGCACTTTTAAATGTGACATTGCGCATGATGATGTTGTTTGAGCCTTGACGGAAGTAGAGGATACCTGAGCCGTTCGCTGTACGGTTCGGGTTGGTTAAGACTGACCCCGGCAGTCCGAGAATGGTCTTGTTTATAACTTGCATCTGAATCATGGACGTAACTTCTATTTCACCTTTTATATATATAATAAGCGGTTCCGAACTGCTTAAGGCACTGCGCAGTTCATTGGCCGTCGTTACGATGCGGTGAGTTCCGCCTGCTCCGCCCGTTGGTGTACTTTCTACGGTAGCAAAGCCTATGGGCGCATTGGCATCATATACACATGTACCATAATCTTCGTCCTCAGCAGGAAATTCCGGTTCTTCCGTTTCACTGTCTTCGGCAGGATTCTCCGTTTCATCATCATCCGGAATTATTTCGGGGTCAGATGAGCAATTGCTTAGTAATAAGCAAGTGCATAATACCCAAACAAAGGCGGATATATGGGGTTGAAATCTGCAAATTCGCTTTACAAATAATAAAATATGTGTACAAAAAAAGCGATAGAGTTTGCCGTTTGCTCCGAAGCCTTTTGGCTCGTGCTCCAAAGCCTTTTCGAACGCGCTCCGAAAGGCTTTCGTTCGTGCTCCGAAAGGCTTCGGAGCAAAACCCTGTCAGAATACCTTCTGACAGGGTATGAGGACCTTTTGTCGCGAAGTAATGTATCTATACAAACTATATGAGATAAGAACTTTTTTGAGGGAGACCTCCCTGTAGGGCAGAATGTGAACTGGCAATTCCGAATAGATGAATGTTTCATGAGGTTATTATTCATATGTGATTTTTGAGTTGCCTACAAAAGTAATAGTACGACTTCTTTTCTTTGTCGATAAATTGTCTTTTCCATGTGGAAGTTTCGTTAACTGTGCTTCTTTTTGCGTTTAATTTTATAGCTTTGCACTCGTCATTAACCATTTATCCTAGAATCTACCGATGATTGAAGTAAAAGATGCGGCTTTGCGTCAGGCTGCTGACGAAGGCATGGATGCATTTCTTAAAGTATTTACCGATGCTTACATGGAAGCATTGGGAGGGCAACTGACGGCTGACACGATGCCGATGCTTACTGCCGAGCAGCACACATTGTTAGCCTACACCATTTTGCGTGACGAGGTGATGGATGGAGGCTTTTGCCAGCTCATTCAAAATGGCTACGGTGCGTATATCTTCCATAATCCTTTTGCCAAAATGCTCCGTCTGTGGGGACTGAACGATTTAAGCAAGATGATATACGCAGCCCGCAAGATATATGATGCTCACCGCGAAGATTTGGAACGCGAACGTACAGATGAGGAGTTTATGGCTATGTATGAGCATTATGAAGTGTTTGACGACTTAGAGGATGAATTTGTAGAGCGTGAGGAAGAGTTTACGGCTTTATTGGCCGCGTATGTGGATGAGCATCTTTCTTTGTTTTCGCATATAGTATGCGAATGAATGTTAAAATCGAATAATCGATGCAGTATTTCGTGTAGTCACTCATTTAGTCTTAAAAACATTGAAAAAGAAGAGAGAGTATAATACGACTTGCTTCTTTTTATCTATTTTTGCGAACCTAATTATTAAAATTACAAAAAGGAAAAATGAAACAGATGAGATTCTTGATGGTGGCTCTAACATTGGCAATGGGCCTTTCTTTGACTTCTTGTTTAGATTCGGACAGTGATTACACAAATGTAATGTATGCACGCGCACGGACTTTTATGGGATTGCAGTGGTTTGAAGGACCGGATGGCAACAGATATTATCCAACTGCTGCTTCTGTAGCGGCTATGAAGTCAAGCTACGGCTATGATATGTCTGAAGCTGATTTATCTCTTGTTTACTATAAATTGATAGAAAACGGAGAGCATTCTTCTTCCGGTGACGATACTACTACTAAAGCTGGAGAAGGCACGACTACTCCTCTTAAGTTTGATATTGAATTGACAGCCGCTGCTGCTGTGGATTCTAAGACTGCAAAGACTGTACCGTCTGTAGAAGATGTTGAGAGTTACTCGACTAGCAATGCTCCGATTTATTCTATCAAGCCGTTGATTAGTGATATGACTGGTACGAGAGAGTCTTCTGCATGGTTCTATGGTTATGAAATGATGGTTATCCCCGTGCAATGGTGTATGACAAACGATGTAGATAAGTTGACCGAACATACTTTTGACTTGACTTATGTACAGAGTGATGTTCTGGATACGGATACGCTTACGCTGTATTTGACTCATGACCGTGGTGGAGATATCGAAGAGCCAAAAGATGAAGAAACCGGTTTGGCATGGGCTGCCAGAGATAAGGCTTTTGATGTAGAATCGATTTTGACAGACTATAACACCAAGACCGGTAATTATCCGAAAGTTGTTAAGGTAATGATGAAACAAAATGATGCACCCCGTGATGACGATGATGAGGAAGATCCGTTGGAGATGCCGGAAAACTGGTCGGTAGGTGCTTCGTATGACGCTTATAAAACACAACAATAATCATTGAATTACAAAGAATTATTTCATATAGCAATGTTGTTGATTTCCTCCCCGGCCCGTGCCTGGGAGGAAATTCGTTTGGAAGAGGATAGACGAAAAGTGTTTACGGCTTTTGTCTATCCTATGATTGGTTTATGCGGTTTGTCCGTCTTTGCCGGTTCTCTATTGGCCAAAGGGTGGGAGGGGCCGCAAAGTTTTCAATATGCCATGACGCAGTGTTGTGCTGTGGCAGTGGCGTTATTTGGTGGATATTTTTTGGCAGCCTATCTCATTAATGGGGTATGCGTCCGTTTCTTCCACATGAAGGATGATTTACCTTTGGTGCAGCAATTTGCCGGTTATGCGTTGGTGGTGCCGTTCTTGCTTCAGATAGTTATAGGCATTCTGCCGGATTTCAGTATTATTGCTTTGCTGCTACTTTTCTACATTGTTTATGTGGTGTGGGAGGGCAGTCGTGTCTTAATGCAGGTGGCAGAATCTTTCCGCTTGCGTTTTACGTTTGTGTCATCGGTGTTATTGATGATTTGCCCATTGGCTATCTTTTTTATATTTAATGAGTTGATGGTGTTGTTGAACTGATTTTTAATAGAAACATATATTTAATGAAACAAGCTGCTATCAATATAAAGAATAAGCGTGCCACGTTTGATTATGAGTTGGTAGATACTTATACGGCAGGCATTGTACTGACTGGAACAGAGATAAAGTCTATCCGTTTGGGCAAGGCCAGTCTGGTAGATACTTTTTGCTATTTTGCCAATGGAGAGCTATGGGTAAAGAATATGCATATAGCCGAGTATTCGTATGGATCGTATAACAATCACTCTACACGCCGGGACCGTAAACTCTTATTAAATCGGAAGGAACTGGAAAAACTGGCGCGCGATACGAAAGACCCCGGTTTTACCATAGTGCCGGTTCGCTTGTTTATCAACGAAAAGGGGCTTGCCAAGTTAGTGGTGGCACTGGCTAAAGGAAAGAAGCAATATGATAAGCGTGAAGCGTTACGCGAAAAAGATGATAAACGCGATATGGCGCGGATGTTTAAACGATAAATAAAAATAAGAAGCATAACCACAATGAGACTAAACGAAGCTGTACGCCAACGCATCTTGATTTTGGACGGTGCCATGGGCACCATGATACAACGGTACAATCTGACAGAGGAGGATTTCCGGGGGGAACTGTTTAAGGATATTCCCGGTCAGATGAAGGGGAATAACGATATTTTATGTCTTACTCGGCCGGATGTGATAGAAGATATTCACCGCAAGTATCTGATGGCAGGGGCTGACATTATTGAGACCAATACATTCAGTTCAACACGCATTAGTATGGCCGATTATCACGTGCAGGACAGAGTGCGTGATATAAATGCCGCTGCCGTGAAGTTGGCACGTCGCCTGGCTGATGAGTTTACGGCAAAAACACCTCAAAAACCGCGTTATGTGGCGGGTTCTGTGGGACCGACGAATAAGACCTGCTCCATGAGTCCCGATGTGAATAATCCGGCTTTTCGTGCTTTGACATTCGATGATTTGGCGGATGCCTATTGTGAACAGATGGAGACCTTGCTGGTGGGTGGGGTAGATGCTCTTCTGATAGAAACCATCTTTGATACTCTGAATGCCAAAGCTGCTCTTTTTGCAGCAGAGCAGGTTATGCAGACTACGGGAATACGGGTGCCGTTGATGCTTTCCGTGACTGTATCTGATACGGGAGGACGTACGCTTTCCGGCCAGACGCTGGATGCGTTTTTGGCTTCTGTGCAACATGCCGATATCTTTTCGGTGGGATTAAATTGTTCGTTTGGTGCCCGTCAGTTGAAACCTTTTCTGAAAGAATTGGCATCTCGTGCACCTTATTATATCAGCGCTTATCCTAATGCCGGACTACCGAATAGTTTGGGGCAGTATGACCAGACGCCGGCGGATATGGCACGGGAGGTGAGAGAATATATACACGAAGGATTGGTGAATATTGTAGGCGGTTGTTGTGGCACTACAGATGCTTATATTGCGGAATATCCGGCGTTGGTGGAAGGTGCTGCGCCTCATATTCCTGTCCGGAAACCGGACTCCTTGTGGTTGTCGGGATTGGAATTGCTGGAGGTGAAGCCTGAAAATAATTTTATTAATGTCGGTGAACGTTGTAATGTGGCCGGTTCCCGTAAATTCCTTCGATTGATTAAAGAAAAAAAATATGATGAAGCTTTAGGCATCGCCCGTCAGCAGGTGGAGGATGGGGCACAAATCATTGACATCAATATGGATGACGGATTGCTGGATGCCAAGGCGGAAATGACGACATTTCTTAACCTTATCGCATCCGAGCCGGAAATAGCTCGTGTGCCGGTAATGCTTGATTCTTCTAAATGGGAGGTAATTGTAGCGGGGTTAAAGTGTCTGCAAGGTAAGTCGGTGGTTAACTCCATATCGTTGAAAGAAGGTGAAGACACCTTTTTGGAACATGCTCGTACCATTCGGAAATATGGTGCTACTGTGGTGGTAATGGCTTTTGATGAACGCGGACAGGCCGACACTTATGAACGTAAAATAGAGGTGTGCAATCGCGCTTACCGTTTGCTGGTGGAGCGGGTTGGATTTCATCCGCAAGATATTATTTTTGACCCGAATGTACTGGCTATTGCTACGGGTATGGAGGAACATAATAATTATGCCGTCGATTTTATTCGCGCTACGAGGTGGATTCGTAAGAATCTGCCTGGAGCACATGTCAGTGGCGGGGTAAGTAACTTGTCTTTCTCCTTCCGCGGTAACAATTATATCCGCGAAGTGATGCATTCGGTGTTCTTATACTATGCCATTCGCGAGGGAATGGATATGGGGATTGTGAATCCTACATCTTCGGTGCTTTATACGGATATTCCTGCCGACTTGTTGGAACGCATTGAGGATGTCGTGTTGAACCGTCGTCCGGATGCAGCAGAACGTTTGATAGAGATTGCTGATTTCCTGAAAGCGAACGATGCTGAAGCAGGAGGACATGCGGATACTCATGCACTGGAATGGCGTAGTGGCACCGTGGAGGAGCGTTTGAAATACGCATTGATAAAAGGAGTCGGTGACTATCTGGAAGAGGACTTGAAAGAGGCTTTGCAACTTTATCCGCGGGCGGTGGATATTATTGAAGGGCCGTTGATGTCAGGCATGAATGAAGTCGGTGAGCTGTTTGGTGCAGGTAAGATGTTTTTACCTCAAGTGGTGAAAACAGCTCGTACAATGAAAAAGGCAGTGGCTATTTTGCAACCGGTTATTGAGTCTGAGAAAACGGAAAAAACAACATCGGCTGGTAAAGTATTGCTGGCAACTGTGAAAGGCGATGTGCATGATATCGGGAAAAATATCGTTTCGGTGGTAATGGCCTGCAACGGTTATGAGATTATTGACCTTGGCGTGATGGTGCCGGCGGAAGCCATAGTACAACGGGCTATGGAAGAAAAAGTTGATATTATTGGTCTGAGCGGATTGATAACTCCTTCATTGGATGAAATGGTGCATGTGGCGACTGAATTGGAAAGAGCGGGGCTGGATGTGCCATTGCTGATAGGAGGGGCTACAACGTCTGCATTGCATACGGCGCTGAAAATAGCTCCCGTGTATCATGCTCCGGTAGTTCATTTGAAAGATGCTTCTCAGAATGCGACGGTGGCGGCTCGTTTGATGAATCCGAAGCAGAAAGAGACGTATGTCAAGGAATTAAATGATACTTATGAGGCATTGCGTGCTCAGCATCAAGAGCGCGTTGTGCAAATTATCCCGTTAGACGAAGCACAGCAACAAAGATTGAATCTGTTTGACGGGAAGGAGTGACAGAGGAATATGAAGATAACGAAAAAGCAACAAATTATATTGGGTGTTGTACTGGGAGTGGCAGTGCTGGCACTGGTGTTTTATCCCAAGTATCGGGTTGCCGATGAATTGGATGAAGTAGCGGTGGTTGATTCTGTAGAGGTAGAGGAAATAGCATATAAGTACGGCATTCCAGAGGATGACTATAATGTGAAGTATGGTATCGTAAAGCCGAATCAACATCTTTCTTATATATTGTCTGACCACGGCTTGTCCCAGAAAGAAGTGTATGAGTTAAGCAAATCGGCAGAATGTGTATTTGATGTGAAGAAGATAAGAAGCGGTCAGGCATATGCTGTATTTACTACGAAAGACAGTGTACCACATACGGCATTTTTTGTGTATGAGGAAAATCCGAAATCATACGTCGTATTTGATTTGCGTGACGGTTATCGGGTATATCGGGGGGAGAATCCTGTAGAATGGAAACGGCGGACAGCTAAGGGAAAAGTGGAATCTTCTTTGTGGGTGGCTATGCAAAACTGTAATACGTCTCCTCAGTTGGCGGTGGTACTTTCAAATATATTCGGTTGGTCTATAGACTTTTTCGGCTTGCAAAAGCAGGATGAGTTCAGGGTGATTTATGAACAGGAATTTGTTGATGGAAACGGATTGCAGAATTTCCATGTATTGGCAGCTTCTTTCCAGCATGGGGATAGTACGTATTACGCCATTCCTTTTGTACAGGATGGGGAAGAACTTTATTATAACAATACGGGAAATAGTCTGGAAGGAGCTTTCCTGAAAGCGCCGTTGGATTTCTATCGCATTTCTTCCCGTTTTTCCAATAGCCGTTATCATCCGGTGTTGAAGAGGTATCGTGCGCATCATGGAGTAGATTATGCCGCACCTACGGGTACTCCGGTGTATGCCATTGGTAATGGAAAGGTCATAGCTAAAGGATATCAGGCACGTGGTGGAGGTAACTATTTGAAAATTCGTCACAATAGTGTATATGTCACTACCTATATGCACTTGTCACGTTTTGCCAAGGGGATACAAGTCGGTTCACAGGTAAAGCAAAAAGAGGTGATTGGTTATGTTGGGTCTACCGGTTTATCTACCGGGCCTCATTTGGATTTTCGTGTGCATGAAAACGGGAAGCCTATTAATCCATTGCTTATTAAATCACAACCGAAGAAACCTATTAGTGCAGCCAATATGCCTCAATTTACCGTAGTGTGTGATTCTTTGATGCGGGAATTAGCTGAATTATAATAAAGGAATTCTTTATAGGGGGATTTTCTTTTGATATTGTGTAAACCGTGACGTGATGTCTCTGACAAAATTATAAGTTTCTACGCCACGGAAATATCCGAACTTACACACTGAATCCGTAAAATATTCCTCGTTGCTTTTCAGTAAGATGAAAGGTTCTACATTGTTCCGCCAGACATATCGGTCTTTACCGTATTTCTCGGCTAATGCCATGGCGTCCATTATATGTCCGATACCGGCATTGTAGGATGCTAAAACGAAATTTATGCGTTCTTCCGGGGATACTTTAATGAAACTTTTGTTGATGGAAGCAATGTATTTGACTGCCGCTTTTATGCTTTCTTCGGGGTTTTGTTCTTTTCCGGCTGGCATGCCCATGGCGCGTGCAGTAGATGGCATAAGTTGCATTAGTCCTTGTGCTCCTGCCCATGATACAGCTGTAGTGTCGAAGTTGGATTCGGTGTAGGCCAATGAAGCTAATAGTCGCCAATCCCAATCAATTTCTTTGGCATATTTCTTGAACAAAGCATCGTAGGGGGAGATAATACCTTCTCGTAACGAAAGAATGGGCGAATGAGGGATAGCC
This sequence comes from uncultured Bacteroides sp., assembly GCA_944320945.1. GTDB lineage: Bacteria > Bacteroidota > Bacteroidia > Bacteroidales > Bacteroidaceae > Bacteroides. The sequence goes on from CALUJK010000094.1 coordinate 10,238, forward strand.
TTGCTAATCTCAAAATAGCGTTTCATGCTGGCGGTATATGCCGGTGAGATGCTGTTTTCTTGATACCATTTGTTGGCGGCAGTTGCTAATTGGGGGCAGTTTTTGCGTACAGCCCAGGAGGAACGTTGGTCGAAACTGATGGATAATTGGATATTCAGATTTGAATAGTAGGTTCGGTTGAGTTGTGCTATGTCGTTATCTGCTACGGTATAGGATATTTTTCCTTGTGATACTTGAGTGATAAGGTCTTCAACGGTAATACTATCGTTCGTTACCAAGTGTATGTGAATACCTCCACCTAATTCTTCGTTCAGATTGGTAAGGCGGTCGTAATATTTGCCGGGTTTTACATAAATGTCTTTTCCTATTAGTTCTGTGACGTCTTTAAGAGGAGAAATGCCTTTGCCGGTACGTTGTACAATGACTTGGTGCGTGATGGCTTCTTCACCGCAATACAACAGGCTGTCTTTCCATTCTTTGGTGACTGGTAAATGATATGCAATTAAGTCACCTTCACCGGCATTCAGTTTTTGGATAAGTTCTGGTACGCTTTGGGCTATTTCTATTCTTAAATTGAGACCTAAGTGTTCGGCAAATTGTTTACTTAGCTCGTACTGGAATCCCATGTCTTGTCCACGGTATATAAAATAAGAGGTGGAACTGTATAAAGTAAGTATGACCAGTTCGCCACTGTCTTTTATCTGTGGTAAGTCATGTGCAAGAACTTCTTCTTGGGAAGAGGCAGAAGATGGACGTTTGTTGCATCCCCATAACACCCCCCATAGGAGAATGAACACCAATAATAGAGGGGAATGAAAAAAGGAGCTGTGGACTCTATGAAAAGTATATAGCCGATTTTTCATACACGGATTTGATTATTTTAGATGCTTTTTAATGTACATGGTCAGAATGTTGATAGCAACTTGGTTGTTACCACCTTCCGGAATAATGAGGTCAGCATATCGTTTACATGGTTCGATGAATTGTAGATGCATGGGTTTTAATACACGGGTATAGCGTTCCATGACGGCTTCAGCGGTTCGTCCACGTTCTACTACATCACGCTGGATGACCCGAATGAGTCGTTCGTCGGGGTCTGCATCGACAAAGATTTTAAGATCCATCAGGTTACGCAACTTTTCATCGCACAAAGCTAAAATACCTTCGATAATAATGACATCACGTGGCTCTATGTGAATTGTTTCCGGGAGACGGGTACAAGTAAGATACGAATAAGTGGGTTGTTCAATGCTTTTTCCTTGGCGCAACATGGATACGTGTTTGGAGAGAAGTTCCCATTCAAAAGCATCTGGATGATCGAAATTAATGTTCTGCCGTTGCTCTACAGGCACATGGCTACTGTCTTTGTAATAAGAGTCTTGTGGTAATAAAACCACTTCACCGGCAGGTAAACTTTCGATGATTTTGCGTACGACAGTTGTTTTCCCTGACCCGGTACCTCCTGCAATTCCTATTATTAACATCCGTTTAAAAGTTATTTAAATCAAAAACTGTACTTTTGCGACCGATATTATTTAGCCGCTTTGGCTGACAAATATAGGTATAAATCATTAAATTAGCAAGATTATGGTAAAGCATATCGTACTGTTCAAATTGAAAGAAGAAACACCAACTGGTGAAAAATTAGAAGTAATGAACAAGTTTAAGCAGGCTATAGAGGCTCTTCCAAGTGTGATTCCTTTTATACGTAAGGTGGAAGTAGGGTTGAATATTAATCCCGCTGAGCAATGGAATATTGCCTTGTATAGTGAGTTTGACACATTGGATGATGTAAAAGCTTACTCCGTGCATCCTGCACATGTTGCTGCTGCACGATTATTGGCTGATGTGAAAGAAAATCGGTCTTGTGTTGATTATGAAGTATAAAAAGTCTTTTGGACTCTGTTGATTTAAGTAACATTTGAAGCGTTTTAAGATGAGAAAAGTCTTGTTTTCGTTTTTTTTGTTGTTTGTAGCTGTAATGGTACAAGCACAAATTCTTGAACCCGTAAAGTTTAAGTATGAGTTGTTGAAATCTTCGACAAGTGGAAGTGTGATTGAGTTTACGGCAACAATAGACAAGGGTTGGCATGTATATTCTACAGATTTGGGAGATGGAGGTCCCATTTCTGCGACCATTCATATCGAAAAGATGGTCGGTGCCGAATTGAAAGGTCAACTTAAACCTGTAGGAAAAGAAATTGCAGCTTTTGACAAGTTGTTTGGGATGAAAGTGCGTTATTTTGAACATAGTGCTAAATTTGCGCAGGAAGTAGTTCTGAAGAGTTATTCTTATCAAATAGAGGGCTATTTGGAATACGGGGCTTGTAATGATGAGAATTGCTTACCACCCACTCAAGTGCCTTTCCTGTTTTCTGGTCAGTTGACAGATAATGCGGGAGACGTGGTAGCAAGTGAATCGAACGATAAGACTGCGGCGTCTGAGAAAACAGTGATTGGTGGTGCTGATGGAGTGACGAACATTGAAGTTTCAGATAAGATCGATTATTGGAAACCGGTAGTGAATGAACTAAAGGCCTTGGGAGAACAAATGCCACAAGGTGATATGTCATGTATATATATATTCTGTGCAGGTTTTGTAGGTGGTTTGCTGGCACTGTTTACTCCTTGTGTATGGCCCATTATTCCTATGACGGTGAGTTTCTTTTTAAAGCGGAATAAGGACCGAAAGAAAGGCATTCGCGATGCATGGACTTATGGGGCTTCCATTGTGGTAATTTACGTAACATTGGGGTTAACAGTAACGTTATTAAGAGGAGGTAATGCGTTGAATGCTATGTCTACCAATGCTCTGTTTAATTTATTCTTCTTCTTGATGTTAGTGGTGTTTGCAGCTTCTTTCTTCGGAGCATTTGAGATTACGCTTCCTTCCAAATGGAGCAATGCTGTTGACAGCAAAGCTGAGTCAACTTCTGGCCTGTTGAGCATCTTTTTAATGGCTTTTACCTTGTCATTGGTCTCATTTTCGTGTACGGGACCTATTATCGGCTTCCTGCTTGTAGAGGTATCAACAACGAATAGTGTTATAGCTCCTGCCTTGGGAATGTTAGGCTTTGCCATTGCATTGGCTTTGCCATTTACTTTGTTTGCTCTGTTCCCATCATGGCTGAAGTCAATGCCGAAGTCCGGAGGATGGATGAATGTAATCAAAGTGACTTTAGGTTTCTTGGAATTGGCATTTGCACTGAAGTTCCTGTCTGTAGCAGACTTGGCATATGGATGGGGCATTTTGGATAGAGAAACATTCTTGGCATTGTGGATAGTGCTGTTTACTTTGTTGGGATTATATCTGCTCGGCAAAATCAAGTTCCCGCATGATGATGAGGGCGATAGAGTTAGTGTCCCCCGTTTCTTCTTGGCATTGGCATCTTTGGCGTTTGCCGTGTATATGGTTCCCGGATTATGGGGAGCACCATTAAAAGCGGTGAGTGCATTTGCTCCTCCATTGCATACACAGGATTTCAATCTCTATCAAAACGAAGTCCGTGCACAATTTTATGATTATGATTTAGGAATGGAATATGCCTGTAAGCAAGGTAAACCCGTAATGCTGGATTTTACAGGGTATGGATGTGTGAACTGTCGGAAAATGGAGCTGGCTGTATGGACTGATGCCGAAGTAAGCGACATGTTGAAAAACGACTATGTACTGATTACGCTTTATACTGATGATAAAACCCCTCTGTCTCAGCCTATCAAGGTTGTTGAAAACGGTATAGAACGTACATTACGGACTGTAGGTGACCGTTGGAGCTATTTGCAACGAAAGAAATTTGGTGCCAATGTACAACCTTTCTATGTCTTATTGGATAATGAGGGATTACCTCTCAATAAATCATATTCTTATGATGAGGATATTCCCAAATACATTGATTTTTTGCAGACAGGTTTAGATAATTATCGGAAATAAGCAAGACTATGAAACATATCATTGATATTGATGCGTGGCAAAGACGTGACAATTACAATTTCTTTCGTGATTTTATTAGTTCATGGTATGCTGTTACTACAGAAATAGACTGTACTGAAGCCAGTGCGAAGGCGCGGAAAGAAGGGCACTCTTTTTTCTTGTATTATCTTTATGCAGTACTTCAGGCTGCCAATGCAATAGATGAACTTCGTTATCGAAAAGATAAGCTGGGTAATGTCGTTTTTCATGACCAAGTGGACATCATTACCCCAATCGCTGTACCGGGAAGGACATTTTATACGGTACGTATTCCCTATAAGGATAATTTTAAGGATTTCTATGTATCTGCTTATGATTTGATTACCAATATTCCGGAGGATGGCGACCCGTATGGGGCAGAAAAGACATTGCAGGAACAGGGAGATTATGATGTGGTACATCTTAGTGCTGTTCCCAAAATGTACTTTACTTCCATCACATATACGGTGGACAAGGCTGGTGGTGCTTGTCTTTATCCATTAATGACGGCGGGTAAAGCTGTACACCGGGAAGGACGTTTGGTGTTTCCGCTTTCCATTTATGTAGATCATTCGTTTGTGGATGGTGCTCATTTGGCTGCGTTCTTTAATAAGGCAGAAGAGATTTTAAAAGAAATTGCTCAATAGCCAATAGCTTTCAGAACGGAGTTTGTTTTGTAACATGGATAACTTCGTTTGTAACAGGATGGACAAATTCCAATGATTCGGCATGGAGGTAAAGCCGATTGGCGGCTTTACCATACAGCCGGTCACCTGTAATCGGACAATGCAATCCTAAAAGATGTGCTGCATGTACCCGTAACTGATGTGTACGTCCTGTGCGTGGATAGAATGCGATACGGGTGTGGCATTCATCTCTTGATAACACCTCATAATCGGTATAAGCCGGTTTCCCATGTATCATATCTACAATTTGTCTGGGAGAATCGAAAGGGTCGGGGCGGAGAGGTAATTCGATAGTACCTTGGTCTTCATCAACAATACCATCTAATAAAGCTATATAACGTTTTTTGACAGTGCGATTTTTGAACTGTGCTTGCAGATTTTGGTGTACGCTTTTGTTTCGTGCTATCATTAATAATCCGGAAGTATCCATATCTAAACGATGCACCGTAAGTGGTCCCTCAATATCCGGATAATATTCTCGTATTAAACTATAAACGGAAGGTACATCGTCTTTTCCCGGGACAGATAACATGCCTGCGGGTTTATTGACGATGATAATCCAATCATCTTCGTAGATAATTTCCAGTTTCTCTTTTATAGAAGAATCTTTTTTCATTAAAGGATTCTCTTCCACATCTAATCCTTGTAACATGTGCGTTAATATAGGCCCACATTTACCTTTGCATGCCGGGTAGAAGTGGCCGTGATGCCGTATTTCGGTTTGTGGAGAGTCACCCCACCAGAATTCAGCCATACAGAGTGGCTTCCAATGATGTAAATAGGCATATTGCAAAAGCTTAGGAGCGGCACATTCACCTGCACCGGCTGGAGGTGTCTGGTGTATGGCTTGCGCAAAGATGTCACATAAATTTTTCTCTTTTCCTTGATAATTTAGGAAACGGAAATGTTCAAATAGACGTTGTTGAAGAGCAGCAGAGCGATTTTTCCGCTCTGTTTTCAATAGATGGATAGCCTCGGCGTAGTGAGCAATCTGATTTTGCAGCGTAGCTATCTGCGTATTCCATGCACGTTCCTGACGTTTATATTCGGCTTTTTGAAACTGACTCTCACGTATCATGGCGGCAGCTTCTTCTGGTGTGAGGTATGGTTCTTTCCGCTTTTGGTCTCGTACAGCTTTGGCCTGCTTAAATTGCATACGGATTTGAGCAAGACTTTCTTGTGCAGTCTGTTGTAGATGAGAAAGTTGCTGTAAGAGACTTTGATAAGTATTATCGGTTTCTAATAGCTGAATTTCCGTATTAATTTGCGATATTTGTTTCTCTTCTATTTTGAAAAATCCATCAGGCTGTAATAAATCATAAACGGGGGGAACGAAAAACGGATGTACGTTTTTCCCAGCTAAAATACCGGAAAATGCAGCTAAATAACCGATACGACCGATAGTTGTTTGTACCACCAGCACACCAAACATTTTACCTTTAGCCAATTCTGCATGCCACTCCTTGTGATTGGTCAGGTAATCTTGTACCTCTTTAGCGGCTTGTATGCAGAGCGGGTGGGGCGTGTAACAAAAAGGATATGTAAAGTGTTCCGGCAAAGCGATATGGTCGATTGGTGCGGTAAAACGGTGAAGCCGATTCCCTGCCTTTGAGGCAGAATGTTGTTGTTTATAAGTAGCTTTACGAATTTCGTATATATCGCGCTGTCTTTCTAAGTAATTATCGGCCATTTTGTGACTTTATTGAATCCGTATCTTTACCAATATTAGATAATTGATTTATCTCTATCTGAAGAATGGTGACAAATGTATGGATTGTTTTCGGATAACGGAACAGAAAAGTATTGTTTTTTATTCTATTGTACAATGTATCTTGTCGGTTTCGTTGCAAAGTCGACTTTTTCTCTTTATTTTTGTGTGGTGCTTTGTCTTTTATAGACGAGCATTGCAACATAGACCAAACACAATTTATTATTCATATTAACGACAAATGAAGCTATGAAACAAACAAAATGGATGAAAAGTATCGGCGTAGCCTTGATGCTGCTATGTTCGTTCCAAGGATTTTCGCAAGAATTGTTTCCTGATGGGACGCCTATTCCGGGATGGTTTAGACAAACGGAAGTTATCCGTCTGGAGAGTTTAGGAAAAATGTATCGCATTACTGATTATGGAGTAAAAGACGATAGTACTTTGTTACAGACAGAGCAAATTCAAGCTGTAATAGACCGGGCAGCACAAACCGGAGGTGTCGTATGCATTCCGCAGGGGACATTTCTCAGTGGTTCTTTATTTTTTAAGCCCGGTACCCATTTACATATAGAGAAAGGTGGCGTGCTGAAAGGAAGTGATGATATCAGTCATTTTGCCATTATTGATACTCGTTTGGAGGGGCAGAACTTAAAGTATTTTGCAGCTTTAGTCAATGCTATTGGCGTAGATGGTTTCACCATTTCGGGCGAAGGCCGCATCAATGGAAATGGAACGCGTTATTGGAAATCGTTTTGGCTTCGCCGGCAAGTAAATAAACATTGCACTAATCTAGAAGAACTTCGTCCTCGTTTACTCTATATTGCCGATTCTGACGATGTGCAGCTAAGTGGAGTACGTTTGGAGAACTCTCCTTTTTGGACAACACACCTTTATCGTTGCAATCGTGTGAAATTGCTGAATTTGCATATCTTTGCTCCATATGCACCGGTGAAAGCACCGAGTTCCGATGCCATTGACATTGATGTATGTACTGACGTGTTGGTGAAGAACTGTTATATATCGGTCAATGATGATGCCATAGCATTGAAAGGTGGTAAAGGGCCTTGGGCAGACCAAGATAAAGAAAATAATGGCTCAAATCGTAATATCATTATTGAAGACTGCGTATATGGTTTTTGCCATAGTGCCCTTACTTTAGGAAGTGAGTCGATTCACGACCGTAATATTATATTGCGTCGCTGTAAAATAAATAATGCTAAGCGGTTATTATGGCTTAAAATGCGTCCGGATACTCCGCAACACTATGAGTACATTACAGTAGAAGATATTACTGGATTCGTTCACAGCTTTCTCTATATCAAACCTTGGACGCAATTTTTCGATTTAAAAGGCCGGAAGGATATGCCTTATTCATATTCAGATCACGTGACGATGCGTAATATCCGAATGGGATGTAATGTCTTTTTTGATGTCGTGAAGGCTGAAGACCAATATAAATTGTCTGATTTCTCATTAGAGAACCTTAATTTGGAAGTAAAACAAAAAAGCGCATATCATTCAGACTACATAGAACGTCTTTTATTGAAGAACGTAAAACTGAATGGCAGTTCACTGAGTAAGTAGAGTAATGATATAAAAAGCACTTCCCACCATTCGCTTACGGGGGAAGTGCTTAACACAAAAACTAAACTAGACTTAACTAAACTATTCTATTAGAGTTTCACAACTCCTGTTTATAGGCGCAAATATATGGAAAGATATTGGAATATACAATAAAACACGGGTGCTGATTTCACCCTAAAGTTTATCAATCTCGTTCATTTTTGCTGTGTTTGTCAATGAATGCCTGTACTTGTGGTTTATAACTATCACTTATCGGAATATAATTCTTGCCAAACACAATACGCCCCCGGTCTATGGATCGAATCTTATCTTTCCGGACGATGTATGATCTGTGCACACGGATAAACTGCTCAGTAGGGAGCAACTCTTCCATGGCCTTAAGGCTCATCAATGACAGGAGAGGGCGTGGCGCATTCTCTTCGTATATTTTGATATAGTCTTTCAACCCTTCGATATATAAGATGTTTTTAAGTTCTACTTGAATAAGCTTATAGTCACTTTTGACGAAGATGCTTTCCAGCTCGCCGTTCTCCTGTTTGCTTATTTCCCGCTGTTGCAACAGTTCAAACCAGTGGAGTGCTTTATTAGCAGCTTGTAGAAAATCAGTGTAGGAGATAGGCTTCAGCAGATAGTCCAATGCATTGACCTTATAGCCATCAATGGCATATTGTTCGAAAGCGGTAGTGAAAATGATACGGGTGTGCGCATCAACCATTTTCGAGTATTCCAGCCCATTGAGTTCCGGCATCTGTATGTCAAGAAATAACAGGTCGATGTGCTTGTCAGGCAATTCATGCATGGCCTCTACAGCACTGGAGTATTTGCCGGACAATTCCAAGAAAGGAGTCTTTTGAACATAGCTTTCCATTAGGTTTAATGCGAGAGGTTCGTCGTCGATAATGCAACATTTCAGAGTCATGAGGATATAAATAAAGAGTGAATGATTATATGCTGTCAGATGAAGATAGTCAATCGGGAATAGTACTCCTTACCGTCCACACTGATGCCATGCTGCCAATCATAATGATTGGAATAAGTCAACTCTAGACGGCGGTGCACCTGTTCTAATCCGATGCCGCTTCCGCTTTTGTCCGTATCGCTTTTGGGGTGATAGGTGTTGATGATGTTACATTGTACTTTACCCGGACTCTCGCTGAAGTGTATCTTTATGTAGCTTTCCTTGGTAGGAGATATGCCGTGCTTGAAAGCGTTTTCGATGAGGGAGATGAAGATTAGTGGAGCTATTTCAGTCCGACTGTCGGCAGCTATATCTATGCTGGTATCTACCGTAACGTTTTGCGGCAGGCGGATGCGCATCAGTTCGATGTAGCTGCGTATGAAGTCCATCTCCTTACCGAGGGAGACAAATGGTGAACGATTGTCATACAGCACATGTCGTAGCAACCGGCTCAACTCCTGCACGGCTGTTTGTGCTTTATCGCGGTCGAAGGATATCAGTGCATAGATGTTATTTAGTGTATTGAGCAGGAAGTGAGGATTTAGTTGATTGCGTAGGTTCATCAGTTCCGCTTCAGTGCGTGCCTTTTCTGCTTCGTGACGGGAGGCTTCGGATTGTACCCACCTCCGGCTTAGGCAGATGGCCGCACATAATCCGGCGGTGAGGGCCATAGAGATGGCATCACGGAGCACAATGTGCCACCATGGAGGTCCCATGTGCAGATGCGGAGGAGGCGTAGGATGAGCAACAAACTGCACCGTATATTCATTCCACAGATGTACGCACAGCGTCATGCCAATGATAAGTACCGCGTTCCACAGCAGAAACCGATTCATGTACCCTTTGAATAGGTACTGCGGTATCAGCAGGAAGTAATTGACGTAAAACACGATGCAGAATGACAGCGGGACGATGAGGCGATGACACAGATAGTCACTTACCGTGACGGTGAACTCACTGCGCGTCATCATCAGATAGGGGAAGATGAAGACAATGCACCAGCCGATGGTGTGTATCAGCACCTCCGTGATGCGGGGACGGGACTCGGCAGAAAGCGGTTTGTTCATCATGTCTCTCATATTGTATCTAACATTAAGTACGGGCAAAGATAATCATTTTACTCATATCGTATTGCCTCGATGGGATCTAACATGGCTGCTTTTTTGGCAGGGTACCAACCGAAGAAGACTCCCGTGACGGTGCAGACGGCGAACGACAGGAAGACGCTCCACGGCTGTATGTAGATGGGCCAATGGACTACTACCTTGATGATGTAGGATGCGCCATACCCCAGTATCACCCCGATAAGGCCGCCGGTGATGCTGATAAGGATGGCCTCGATGAGGAACTGGCTGAGGATGTCCACCCCGCGCGCTCCGACGGACATGCGCAGACCTATCTCGCGGGTGCGCTCGGTGACGCTGACGTACATGATGTTCATAATGCCGATGCCACCTACCACGAGTGAGATGCCCGCGATGCAGGCCAGAAGTGTGGTCATGAGGTCTGTCGTGGTATTTAGCATGGTGCTCAACTCCTGCTGTGAACGGATGGTGAAGTCGTCCTCGTCTGTCGCTTTCAACTTGTGGTTTCGTCGCAGTATCTCGCTGATTTCGTCCGTGGCATAGTCCGTCATGTCCTCACTGAGGGCAGAGGCAAAGATGCCTTCCAGATAGGTTTGTGCCAGCAGGCGTTTCATCACGGTGGTGTAGGGAGCCAGCACAATGTCGTCTTGGTCTTGCCCCATGGAGTTATAGCCCTTGGACTTGAGTACTCCTACTACACGGAAGGGTACCTGACTGAATCGGATGACCTGGCCGATAGGGTCCTTGCCGGGAAAGAGGTTATCTACGATGGTCTTACCTATGACGCAGACCTTGGCGGCCGTGCGTATGTCGCCCTCAGTGAACATCTCGCCGCTCTCCACCTTCAACTGGCGGATGTCGAGATACTCCAGGCCGACGCCGTTGACACTGGATGGATAGTTGTTGTTGCCGGCGATGAGCTGCCCGCTGCTGCTGACATTGGGGCTGATGGCCGACAAGAAGTTAGTCTCCGTGCGCAGCGTCTCGTAGTCTTCCAGCTTCAGGGTCTGCATCTCACTGGGGTCGCGGCGTACGCCTCCGCGGCGGTCACCACCGGGGTGAATCATGATCATGTTGGAGCCCATCTCGGAGATTTGTGCCTGTATGCTCTTCTTCGACCCTTGCCCGATGGCAAGCATGGCGATGACTGAGGCCACACCGATGATGATACCCAGCATGGTGAGGAATGCCCTTAGCTTGTTGTTGGCAAGCGCGCGCAGGGCTATTTTGAATAAGTTGGTTCCGTTCATACTTTGTTAATGATGAATGAAGAATTAAGAATGAAGATTCGGGGTTAGGAGCTTGCAAGCATTCTTCCTGCTTCACGTCAACTGTCCTCATTGGGCGGCAGTGCTGCAAGGGCGGCAGCTGCCGACTGTATCTGCACGTTGCGGGTGTCCTCCGTGATACGCCCGTCGCGCAGGCGGATGTTACGGCTGCTGTACTGCGCTATCTCGGGGTTGTGGGTGACGAAGATTATGGTCCGCCCTTCGGCGTGCAGGCGCTGGAACAGCACCAGTATCTCGTAGGAGGTACGCGTGTCCAGATTACCTGTCGCCTCGTCTGCCAGTATCACCGACGGGTTGTTGACCAGTGCGCGGGCAATGGCCACACGCTGCATCTGTCCGCCGGACATCTGGTTGGACTTGTGCTCCAGGCGGTCGCCCAGGCCGACGGCCACCAGCGCGTCCACGGCGCGGCGGCGGCGTTCGGCGGCGCTGACCGAGGGG
>CALUJK010000095.1 GCA_944320945.1 uncultured Bacteroides sp.
AACATAGTCCACAATACTGCCCCCGTGTATAGCCAGCAAATCAGCAGGCTTACGGGTCGTCATATTAATCATCGCCCATACCGAACGGGCATAACCTATATACCGACCATCCTTATCTACCAACGCAAAATTACGATCGGTAAACAAGCGATAAACATTCTCCACCCATGTCTGTACAGAGAAAGGCTCATATTGGTATGGCATTTCCTCCACTTCAATAGCAAGGCGCGAGAGCACCCATGTATAATTCTCCTCATTAAGCGTAGCCATGCCAAACCCGCGTTCCGTGGCATGAAAACCGGCACAATTCAACAGATGATTGCCCAATATTCCCAACGTCAGCCGGCCAGTAAAATCTACGTGAAAAGGCTCCGCCACAAAATGGTAAGTTCCAATTTTATTATCCATAACACTTACACCAAATGTTCTCTACTAGTCATTTATTCTCCAGCTTACTCCTCCGATACTTCTCCTCACGGTCTGCCAGATATTCATTAACACGTTCAAAGCAACTGGTAGTAATAGCCACACGACCCGAACGGACAAACTGAAGCACACATCCCTGCGCGCCAAGCGCATCATAAAGCGCTGTAATCTCCTCGCTCATCCCGTTCTTCTCTACAATGGAAAACACCGGATTCACTTCCACAATACGGGCATTATGCTTACGTATCAGTTTCGAAATTTCCGGTTTCTGCTCCAACAGCGGAGTAGTCAATTTATAAAGTGCTATCTCGTGCTGGTAAATCTCGTCGTCCGTAAAGTAGTGAGCCTGTAATACGTCAATCTTCTTTGTTATCTGCTTTACTACCTTTTCAATCGTATCTGCATCCGTCCATGCCGTAATAGTATACTTGTGCACCCCCTTAATGGACGAAGCCGACACATTCAAACTTTCAATATTAATTTGGCGACGGGTAAATACCGCTGTCACCTGATTCAGCAACCCGGCAAAGTTTTCCGAGTGGACGATTATTGTATATAATGTCTTATCCATAACTATCAAATTAAGAATGAAGCACCCAAAACATCTATCAACATTCCAGCAACATCTGATTGACAGCTCCTCCCGGCGGAGTCATGGGAAGCACATTCCCCTCTTCCACTACACACGCCTCCAGCAGGAAGGGCCCGTCCGTTGCCAGCATTTCCTCAATGGCTGCCTGCAATTCTTCCCGACTGAATACGCGGCGGGCAGGAATCTCATAAGCCTCCGCTATCTTCATATAATCCGGGTTCAACATCGGAGTAAACGAGTAACGGCGATTGAAGAACATGGCCTGCCATTGCCGCACATTGCCCAAGAAGTTATTATTCAACAGAATCATCTTCACCGGTGCTTTCTGTTCCATCACTGTACCTAGTTCCTGCAAATTCATCTGCAAACCGCCATCTCCCATAAAGACACACACCGTGCGGTCCGCTCGTCCGAATGTAGCGCCGATAGCCGCAGGCAGTCCGAATCCCATCGTACCCAGTCCACCGGAAGTGACAATACTGCGCGGACGCGAATACCGGAAATAGCGGGCAGACATCATCTGATTCTGTCCTACATCTGTCACAAGGACAGCATCGTCATGAGTAGCCTCACTCACGGCACGCACCACTTCTCCCATGCTCAGTTTGCCGCCAGACGGATGCAATTCCGGACGAATCACTTTCTCTTCTTCCACCTCTTCGTAAGCACGGAAACTGTCTATCCATGCCTGATGCTTTGCCGGTTTCAGCAATTGAGTCACTGCGACAAGTGTTTCCTTACAATCCCCTAACACGGCAACATCCACCTTGACGTTCTTATCTATCTCGGCCGGGTCTATGTCGAAATGAATAATCTTAGCCTGTTTGGCATACGTAGCCAGATTACCCGTCACGCGGTCATCAAAGCGCATACCCACAGCTATCAGTACATCACATTTATTGGTATTGATATTAGGTCCCAGATTGCCATGCATACCCAACATACCTTTATTCAACGGATGTGCGGTAGGTAGTGCAGAAAGTCCCATCAAGGTACAGCCTGCTGGTATATCGGCTTTCTCGATAAATGCACGCAGTTCAGTCTGTGCATTGCCCAACTCTACCCCCTGTCCTACCAGCACCATCGGGCGTTCGGCGGCATTAATCAAGTCGGCAGCCTGTTGTAAAGCCGCCTCATCCGTCTCCGGAACAGGCAGGTAACTCCGGATATAATCCAACTTCATCGGAGTGTATTCCATTTTATCCACCTGTGCATTCTTAGCAAAGTCCAGCACCACCGGACCCGGTCTGCCGCTTTTGGCAATATAAAAGGCACGTGCCACCGCCCAAGGCACATCTTCCGCCCGACGAATCTGATAGCTCCATTTACTGATGGGCTGTGTGATGCCTACCAAATCCACTTCCTGAAAAGCATCTGTACCTAAAAATCCCGTAGCCACCTGCCCAGCAATCACCACCACCGGCGTACTGTCTATCATGGCATCGGCAATGCCCGTAATGGTATTTGTGGCACCCGGTCCACTGGTCACCAAGCAGACGCCCACCTCACCGGATACACGTGCAAATCCCTGTGCAGCATGCGTCGCTCCCTGTTCGTGGCGCACCAAAATATGATTCAGCGTTTCCCGATGGTCATACAGCGCATCAAACACAGGCATAATGCTCCCCCCCGGATAACCGAAGATTGTCTTTACACCCTGATATTCCAAAGAACGCATCAAGGCTTCTGCACCTGTTATTATATTTTTCATAATCAAAATCCCGTTTCTATACTTTATTTCTACTCTACCAATCTCACTGCTCCTTTGTCTGCCGAGCTCACCATAGCAGCATACGCCTTCAGCGCTTTCGACACTTCGCGATTGCGGGTAACCGGCGCCATCGAACGAGCCGCCAGTTCCTCATCCGTCAAACGGACATTGATACTGCGGTTCGGGATGTCTATCTCTATAATATCGCCATCCTGCAACTTACCCACGTTTCCTCCGGCTGCTGCTTCGGGCGAAATATGCCCGATACTCAAGCCGGAAGTTCCTCCGCTAAAGCGTCCGTCTGTAATCAGCGCACACTCTTTGCCCAGATGCCGCGACTTAATATAAGAAGTAGGATAAAGCATCTCCTGCATGCCGGGTCCCCCTTTAGGGCCTTCGTGGATAATCACGACTACATCCCCGCTCACTACCTTGCCTCCCAAAATTCCTTCACATGCAGCCTCCTGAGAATCAAACACTTTGGCAGGGCCGGTAAAATGCCAGATGCTTTCATCTACACCGGCTGTTTTCACCACACAGCCGTCCTGGGCAATATTGCCCTTCAACACTGCCAATCCACCATCCCGGCTGTAAGCATGTTCCAAATCACGAATACACCCGGAAGCGCGATCAGTATCCAGTTCTTTATAATACGCATCTTGAGAACCCAGTTCCAGATTAAACTTTCCACCAGGTGCACTACTATATTTTTTAAGGGCTTTTTTGCATACATGAGGGCTCAAGATGCTGTAAAGATCAATCTCCTCACCTAGTGTCATGCCATCCACCCGGCAGGCACTCGTATCCACCAGCCCACCTTTGGCAAGCTCGTGCATAATAGCCACAATGCCACCGGCACGATTGACATCCTGCACATGATATTTCTGCGTATTGGGTGCCACCTTGCACAAACAAGGCGTACGACGGGAAAGCATATCTAGATCATCCATTTTAAAGTCCACACCCGCTTCATGAGCAACGGCCAATAGGTGAAGTACCGTATTGGTAGATCCACCCATAGCAATATCCAGCGTCATCGCATTCAGGAATGCCTGACGGGTGGCAATGCTGCGGGGCAACACGCTGTCGTCACCCTCCTCATAATATTTACGGGCATTCTCCACTATCAGTCGGGCAGCATCCTTGAAGAGTTTCCGACGGTTTTCGTGGGTAGCCACAATCGTACCGTTCCCCGGCAATGCCAGGCCGATAGCCTCATTCAGACAGTTCATGGAGTTGGCGGTAAACATGCCCGAACAACAGCCGCAGGTCGGACACGCATGGCGTTCTATCTTCTCCACATCCTCGTCGCTCACGGTCTCATCCGCCGATTGTATCATGGCATCAATCAGGTCTAAATGACGCCCGTTCCACTCACCCGCTTCCATCGGACCACCGGATACAAACACCGTGGGAATATTCAGCCGCATGGCCGCCATCAGCATACCTGGAGTTATCTTATCACAATTACTGATACAGATCATGGCATCGGCCTTATGCGCATTCACCATATATTCCACACTATCAGCAATAATGTCGCGCGAAGGCAATGAGTAAAGCATACCATCATGCCCCATAGCAATACCGTCATCAATAGCAATGGTATTGAACTCTGCAGCAAAACAACCCAGTTTTTCTATCTCAGCCTTGACATACTGCCCTATCTCGTGCAAGTGCACATGTCCCGGTACAAATTGTGTAAACGAATTGACAATGGCGATAACCGGCTGGCCTATCTGCTCCCGTTTCATGCCATTGGCCACCCACAGGGCACGTGCCCCGGCCATGCGTCGGCCTTGCGTACTTGTGGCGCTACGTAAATTATGCTTCATGTCTCCTATACCTTTATTTAACAGAGGAGCCTTTCTCCTATAATTGAGAAAGGCTCCTCCACGTTAATATTTACTTCATGAATACATACGTCAACCTTTCTCACGCTCTTGATGCCACGACCACGACGCGAATAATATGCAGGACTGCCAAGCTGACGAATGTATATTGATTCATAACTCTGTTGATTTTGATTTCGTAACCACTTCATGCGGAACAACGCTGCAAAGGTAAGGCCTTTTTCGTAATATCCAAACAAATTGATGATAAAAATATGAGTTTGATAGATAATCGTAAGAAAACAGGGCAAAAAAGTAATAAATTCAAGCAGTATTCGATTAATCTTTCCGTCTCAAGTTATAATCCTTTCGCAAGCCAGGCTGCGGTTCTGCATCAATCTTAATCTGTTTATTTATAATGGTTAGAGTAATCTGCCATATTACATGGTATATGAAAAAACGCAAATTGTCGTACAAACTTAAAGATTTTTCGCCCGGTTGATATTACCTTTGCCGCGAGAAATCAGAAAGAATCCAATTATTCACTTCTATTAATCAGAAAGAGACCAATGGAAACAGTATCAAACAAGTACATCACCGTGGCCTATAAACTCTACACGATAGAGGATGGCGAAAAAGACTTTGCCGAAGAAGCCACTGCCAAACATCCTTTTCAGTTCATATCCGGACTGGGCATGACGCTGGAAGCATTCGAAGAACAAGTAGCCAATCTAAACAAAGGCGACCACTTTGACTTCACCATCCCTATGGCACAGGCATATGGAGAATATGATGACGAACATGTGATAGACCTCCCCCGCAACATCTTCGAGATAGATGGCAAATTCGATAGCGAACGGGTGGTGGAAGGTGCTATCATCCCTCTCATGACAAACGACGGACAGCGCATCAACGGCAGCGTAGTCGAAATAAAAGAAGATGTCGTTGTAATGGATATGAATCATCCCATGGCCGGATGCGACTTAAACTTTATCGGCGAAATCGTAGAAAGCCGTCCTGCCACGGGTGAAGAATTGGCTGAAGTAGCCCGCATGATGAGCGGAGGCGGATGCAGCTGCGGATGCGACCACGACTGTGGTGACGGTTGCGGCGACCACGGTTGTGGAGGCGGCTGCTGCCACTAACCTTTATTTGTCATTATTTCCAATACCATCCGGTCTGTCTCGTTCATGGCTTGCGAGCCTATACGAGTCAGATTACGGATGCTTTGGTCAACATCTTCATCTATAATTCCCTCTACGGAGGTTACACAGCGGTTCTCCATCGCCATGATAGCCGACAGAACAGCCGTAGAAACACCGGTCGTCACTTTCAATGCGCAACTGGGTTTAGCACCGTCACAAATCATTCCGGTCAGATTGGCAATCATATTCTGCACGGCATAAGACACCTGTTCATAACTGCCCCCCATCAGCCACGTGATGCCGCAACTGGAACCGGTAGCCGCTACGACACAACCGCACAAAGCGGAAAGACGCCCCAAACTCTGCTTGATATATACCACCGTCAGATGACTTAACATCAACGCGCGAATCAGTTCCTCTTCCGACTTGCCGTTTTCCTCGGCAAAGACCACCACCGGCAGCGTTGCCGATATCCCCTGATTACCGCTACCCGAATTACTCATCACCGGAATCATGGCACCCGCCATACGGGCATCACAAGCCCCCGACGTATAAGACAAGACATGCGAGAACACGCTGTCGCCCATCACCTTATGCTCATACGTTCCCCGCAGCATCTTACCTAGTCCGTGACCGTAATCCCCCTCGAAAGAGCGTTCGGCAGCTGCCTTATTCAGCCGGGCTGTCTCCAGAATGAAGTGAATCTCGTCCAGCGGAGCTGTCATAGCAAAATCGTACACCTTGCGCAAAGTCAGGTCGGGCAACTGTTCCTCTTCCTCCTGCACATCCGTCCGGGCATTATCCAGCAGCACTGTCTCGTTCCGTGACACATATATAAAAGAAGTATGCCCACCGGCAATGACAGCCACCGCTTTATCCGGACCGGCCTCGCAGCAGACTTCGATATATAATTTCTCCGTGATATGCTCCTTCAAAGCAATGTGAATCCGTTTCTCATTGATAAAACGTTTTCCTTGCTCCACAGCATCGGGCGTACAGTCCTTCAGCACTTCCAACTGATATTCCGATTTTCCTATCAACGCCCCCAGCGCAATAGCAATGGGCAGTCCTATCATACCCGTCCCCGGAATACCCACTCCCATGGCGTTTTTCAGGATATTGGCACTTAGCCACACGCGAATGTTTTCGGGACGTATACCCAGTGTTTCAGTAGCTTTTGCCACGCACAGTGCCACCGCTATCGGTTCCGTACAACCTATGGCAGGGACTACCTCGCGCTTTACCAGCGCTATAATTCGTTTACGTTCTTGTTCTGTTATCATTTTGTCATTCATATTACATGCCACAAAGGTAGGGAAAACGTTTTATTAATCAAATTGCTAAGGAAGAGAAAATTACCAACTGCCAAACGACTGAAATCCAAAAAAGAAACGTACCTTTGCCTTATATTCTCATAATTATCCAAATTTGTAAAGTTGAAAATAAATGAAAGCCCAAACTCTTATTCAAGGACTATTTTTGACATTTGTCGTAAGCTCCTGTATTCAAGATGAAGCGCTCAACAAAGAAGCAGCCATCGATGCCATCACCGGCAATGATGTACAACTGACCAATATTAACGTCAACAGCAAACAAATCAACATTTATGTACAACGGGGAGCAGATTTGTCCAAACAGCAACTTTGCTTCACACTGCCCGACGGAGCCACCATCCGCACCGATGAAAGCTATTCGGGAGACACAGACTTCTCTTACAACCAAAGCAACGGCACGTATGATGCAACCCTGAACTTCAGCGAGAGCGCCAATAACCGCTCGGTAACCGTCATTTCTGAAGATGGCGCGTTTACCCCTCAATACAACATAACCCTTACACCTTCCGAGCTGCCGGAAACTTTCCACTTCGAGCACTTGCTTGAAAACGTAGACGAACCCTATGACATCTTATACGAATTTGAACCGAGCACCTCGCAGGGTGTATCCAAAGTGCTGCAATGGAGCAGCGGAAACCCCGGATACGAACTGACAGCCATGGCACAATCTGCCGCAGACTATCCCACCGTACGCGCTGCCGGCGGCCAGACCGGACAATGTGTCAAGCTAGAAACCAAGGACACCGGCAGCTTCGGATCCATGGTAGGCATGTACATCGCTTCCGGCAACCTGTTTGTCGGCTCTTTCGACTTATCCAATGCCTTAAATGCACCACTAGAAGCTACTCGCTTCGGCTACCAGTTCTACAAACACCCTATACAAATGACCGGATACTTCAAATACAAAGCCGGTGATGTTTATACCGAAGAGGGTGTTGTAGTAGAAGGTAAAAAAGACCGTTTCGATATCTATGCCACACTTTACGAAGCTGAGGACAACACATTTACACTAAACGGAAACAATTCCCTGAGCCATAGCAGCATTGTCAGCATGGCACGCATTGCCGAGGAGGATGCCATAGAGACAGACGAATGGACAGCCTTCGACCTCACTTTCGAGGCCCAAAACGGAAAAACCATTGATGAGCAGAAGTTACAGGATGGTAAATACAAACTGGCAATCGTATTTGCTTCCAGCGTAGAAGGCGCCTATTTCAACGGTGCTGTGGGCAGTACGCTGTATGTCGATGAAGTACAGCTTATCTGCCAAGATTAATCAATTAATACATAAATCCAAAACATCGTCAACTTATGAAAAAATACAATCTGCATATCCTGACACTGTTATTGGCCTTTATTGGCTACATGCCGGTGCATGCACAACAAGAAAGAAACCGCCTCATCATCCAGTCCTACTTGCGCGGATGGGAATATTCACTGAAAGCCGGATTCAGCATCGGCGGTACCTCCCCCATCCCTCTACCGGCGGAAATACGTCACATCGACAGCTACAAACCCGGCGGAGTAGCCTTCTCCATCGAAGGAAACAGCACGCGGTGGTTTGACGAAAAAAAGAAATGGGGTTTCACCATCGGTCTCCGTCTGGAAAGCAAAACGATGAAAACCGAAGCTACCGTAAAGAACTACAACATGAAAATTATCAATACCAACGGTGGCGAACTGACCGGTTTATGGACGGGAGGTGTATATACTAAGGTCGACAATTCCTACCTGACCGTTCCTCTGTTAGCCAACTACAGAATCAGCAACCGCTGGAAACTGGTATTAGGCCCGTACCTTTCGTATATGATAGACGGAGACTTCTCCGGACATGTGTACGAAGGCCATTTACGCACACCCGGCGCTACGGGTTCTCGTGTGGACTTCAGTGGCGAGAGCATTGCCACCTACGACTTCTCCAATGACTTGCGTAAATTCCAATGGGGATTGCAGTTTGGTGGTGAATGGCGTGCCTTCAAACACTTGAATGTGTATGCTGATTTGACATGGGGATTGAACGACATTTTCCAAAAAGACTTTGATACCATCACATTTTCCATGTATCCCATTTACCTGAATGTCGGGTTTGGATATTCATTCTGATTAAGACATACATTCCATATTAACTGTTTAGTCTACCAAAATACAGCCCTATTTGAGTCCGGCTTATCAAATAGAAACGGAACATCAAACAGGGCTGTGTTTTTTACTATATCTCCGTAATTACAGTACCTGCACTTGGAACAGATTCATACGTAACAGCATGAATGCAGTATGACATAAACCAAACCAAGCTATAAGATTCGCTTTGTATAGATACATTACTTTTCAGAAAAGCACCCTTATACCGCCTCAGAAAGTATTCTGACAGGGGTTTGTTCCGAAAGGCTTCGGAACACGAACGGAAGGGCTTCGGAGCGTGCTCCGAAGCCTTACGGAACAAGAGCCAAAAGGCTTTCGAGTAAGTGAGTTGTGATACAGTAGTTTTTTGTATGTACATTTTACTATTACAGAGTAAAGCTGAAAACACAAACAAGTATTTCCACCAATAAATATAGCATTTTGTCATGCAACGGACGTGAAGCATCTCACTATAGTAGCAGTAAATGAGAGATTCTTCACTACGAATCTGAGTAACACTATATAAAAGAAAAGCGCGGCAACAAATTGCCACGCTTCTCTTTATGTTATGTTTCTTTCTTATTTACTCAGAAATAATTTCGAACTCATCTACCCACAATGTACTATTTGCTGCACCAATGAAGCTTGCACCTTCCTTACTTGAAGAACAAACAATAGCTAATTTATAAGTCTTGCTTGGGTCATAAGATTTTCCTTCAAAATAAGTGAAAGGAATATCAAATGCAGTCCAATCTTCTTTTGGACTACCATCTTCCAACAGAGCCTGAGATACACGATAAGGAGAATTATTAATATCTACTCCTGTCAAAATAACTTCTGCACCATTTTCATCTGTAGCTTCATACAATACTGCTTGAATAGAACATTCGTCTGTCTGTTCCAGACCTTCTTGAACATTATTCTTATCCGAACCATTTACAAAATTGTCTCCTGCAGTATATTTATACACACCTCTAAAACGAACAGGAACTTTATCAAACGGAACACCAAATTTAGTTAACTTAATCTGCTCATTTTGATCAACAACAAATTCGAATTCAAATTTTCCTGTAAACAATGAACCCGGAGTAATTGCCGGTGCCAAGCCAAAACCACCACCTTTGGTATAAAGAGTAGTCAACTTCACGGCACTGCCACTATAACCATTCGTTTCCTCTGTTGTTGCATAATCAACATTCAAACCAAATCCTTTTAAATAAGCCACACCTTCATTGGCTGTTGCAAGATAGTCTGTAGGCTGCGGAGTAGGCCATTGCATCCCAGCATCATTACTTCCCTGTGTCCACTCATCAAAAGAATACTTCTCAACACTTTGGTTACCAGCTACCGATACCGTATATGTCTTTGTAGTTCCATAATCCTCAGAAACTACCGTATAAGTAACGTTCTTACCATTCGAGAAATCTTGTGCTACACCACTGGCCGGAGTAATCGTAGCACCCTCTGAAACAGTGATAGTAGGAATTAATGCGGAAACATCTGCATCTTCAGCCACCTTGAAAGTAATCGTATTATCTGCATTGATAGTCGGCTGTTCTGTTACCACGCTGTTATCTATAACAAAAGTCAAGATGTCAGCTCCGGTTCCTTCCGTACCGTTCAATTTCGTACCAGTATAAGTAACTGCTACTACCTGTTCTACGGTACCTGCTACTGCAGCAATGTCCAGTGTGATGGAAACAGAAGAGTTTCCAATGCTACCCGTAGCATTTACAGATGCTGTTAAGCCTACTACTTCAATGGAAGTAGTTCCGGTAAATGTATAAGTATCACCATTCTGAATAAGACGGCAATTTTGCAAAGACACATCGCCAACTTGGAATCCCATAAAGCTAAAGTTGGTAAGAGAAAGATTAATAGAGGTAGCATTTGCACCTGCAACAGTAATCTTCTGGGGAACACCCGTAGCTATGGTTGTACCGTCAATAGCTACATCCAATGTACCTTTGTAATCGCCTTGGATGTCCTCTTCAATAACCTGAGTGTAATTTGGTTCTTCATCGTCACTACAAGCCGTAAACAGGCTCAATGAGCATACCAATGCAAACAGATAGAATAAATTTTTCTTCATAAAAACGTTGTTTGGTTAATTAATAATGCTCCTTTCGTAAGAAGCGGTTTATTTTCTCTTTTTTATTTTCCGCCGCAAAGTAACGCTTTTCTAAGCATTTGCACAAGACCTTTCCTTAAAAATAGATGGCCTTTTTTTAAGATTCCATCTGTACTTTTTTTAAAAATACACGCTTTAAATGTCTTATCTTTCACATTCGGCTATACTGACGGGACAAGACTTTTGCAACTTTTTCCCGTCAACAGTTTGTTTATTCGGGAACAAATGCCTATTTTTAGGGATGAAAAGAGAGTTCCCACTGGATTTCACAGGGAATATCCTCATAATAAAACATTTAAAGCATCTGATTATGTTTAACTCATTCGGAAACATTGTGCGCCTGACCAGCTTCGGCGAGTCACACGGAAAAGGCATCGGGGGTGTCATCGACGGATTTCCCGCAGGCATCACCATCGACATGGATTTTGTACAGGCCGAACTGAACCGGCGGCGTCCGGGACAGTCTGACATTACCACCTCCCGACAAGAAAAAGATGAAGTGGAATTCCTGTCGGGCATCTTCGAAGGAAAATCCACAGGGTGTCCCATCGGCTTCATCGTGTGGAACCACAACCAACGATACAGCGACTATAGCGAAATGCAGAGTGTATATCGGCCTTCGCATGCCGACTATACCTATAAACAAAAATATGGCATCCGCGATTATCGGGGGGGAGGACGTTCGTCAGCTCGCGAAACCATCTCGCGCGTAGTGGCAGGAGCATTGGCCAAAATTGCCTTGAAGCAATTAGGTATCTCCATACAGGCTTATACATCGCAAGTAGGCCCCATCCGACTGGAGGAGAACTACACAGCATACAATTTGGATTTAACGGAGACCAACTCCGTGCGTTGTCCGGATCCGGAGAAAGCCAAGGAGATGGAAAGCTTCATCCTGAAAGTGAAAGAGGAAGGTGATACCATCGGCGGAGTCGTGACTTGTGTCATTAAAGGATGTCCCGTGGGATTGGGTCAACCGGTGTTCGGCAAGTTGCAATCGGCGTTAGCGTCGGGCATGCTGAGCATCAATGCGGCCAAGGTTTTCGAATATGGCGACGGCTTCAAAGGATTGAAAATGAAAGGATCGGAGCAGAATGATGTGTTCTACAACAACGCAGGACGCATCACGACGCGTACCAACCACTCCGGTGGCATACAGGGAGGCATCAGCAACGGACAGGACATTTATTTCCGCGTGGCATTCAAGCCCGTGGCTACGGTGCTAATGGAACAACACACGGTAAACGCCAACGGAATAGACACTACCCTGAAGGCACGAGGACGTCATGACCCCTGCGTATTGCCACGTGCTGTGCCCATCGTAGAAGCGATGGCTGCCATGATTATATTGGACTATTACCTCATTGACAGGACAACGCAATTGTAACATAAGGTTGCACACAGATAACACAGATGGAACAGATAACCACTAATTATATGTCATAATGAATCTGTGAGAATCCGTTTAATCGGTGTTATCTGTGTGCTATATATATACATTATTATATCGTATAGACGTATGATTAAAGAATATATTGCTCATAACGAACCGAAGATGCTGGAGGAGTTGTTCAGCCTCATCCGCATCCCAAGCATCAGTCCCAAACCGGAACATCACGACGACATGTTGGCTTGTGCCGAGCGCTGGGCACAACTGCTGTCTGCTGCCGGTGCCGACGAGGCTATCGTAATGCCGTCTGCGGGAAATCCCATTGTGTTTGCCCAAAAGATAGTGGACGAACAGGCCAAGACAGTGCTTGTATATGCTCACTATGACGTGATGCCTGCCGAACCGCTGGAACTGTGGAAAAGCAATCCTTTTGAACCGGAGATTCGCGACGGACGCATTTGGGCACGCGGAGCTGACGACGACAAGGGGCAATCGTTCATTCAGGTGAAAGCCTTTGAGTATCTGGTGAAGAATAATCTGCTGACTCACAACGTCAAGTTTATCTTCGAAGGAGAGGAGGAAATCGGTTCTCCCAGTCTGGAAAGTTTCTGCCGTGAACATAAGGAACTGCTAAAAGCGAACATCATCCTCGTGTCTGACACCAGTATGCTGGGGGCTGACCTACCGTCGCTCACCACCGGACTGCGCGGATTGGCATACTGGGAGATAGAGGTGACGGGACCTAACCGTGATCTCCATTCGGGACACTTCGGCGGGGCTGTGGCGAATCCTATCAATGTGTTGTGTCAGCTTATCAGCCGCATCACGGATGCCGACGGACGCATCACGGTGCCCGGCTTCTATGACGATGTGGAGGAAGTACCACAGGCTGAACGTGACATGATAGCCCACATTCCGTTTGACGAAGAGAAGTACAAACAGGCCATCGGCGTAAAAGCACTGTCGGGCGAAAAGGGGTACAGTACGCTGGAGCGGAACAGTTGCCGCCCTTCGTTTGACGTCTGTGGCATTTGGGGCGGATATATGGGAGAAGGTTCCAAGACGGTATTGCCGTCCAAGGCATACGCCAAGGTATCGTGCCGGCTGGTTCCGCATCAGGACCATCACAAGATATCCCGACTGTTTGCCGACTACCTGTGCAGCATAGCCCCCGACACCGTACAGGTAAAGGTAACCCCGATGCACGGGGGACAAGGGTATGTCTGCCCCATCGACCTGCCGGCATACCAAGCGGCCGAGCGGGGATTTGAAAAGGCATTCGGCAAGAAGCCGCTGGCCGTGCGCCGCGGAGGAAGTATCCCTATCATATCTACGTTTGAAGAGGTGTTGGGGATTAAAACCATCCTGATGGGATTCGGTCTGGAGTCGAACGCCATTCACTCGCCTAACGAGAACATGCCGCTGGATATTATCCGCAAGGGAATTGAAGCGGTGGTAGAGTTCCATTTGAACTATCGGTAAACGATGTTTTTTTGTATCTTTGCCGACTGGAACAAATAGAGAACAGAAAAAGATGATAGTATGCATTGCCGAAAAGCCTTCAGTGGCACGTGACATAGCTGATGTGTTGGGTGCACGGGAAAAGAAGGAAGGATACATAGAGGGGAACGGCTATCAAGTGACATGGACTTTCGGTCATCTCTGCACCTTGAAAGAGCCGCACGAATATACCCCGGACTGGAAAGCGTGGCGGTTGGAGTATCTGCCCATGATTCCGCCACGTTTCGGCATCAAACTGATAAGCAATCCGACTTACGAAAAGCAGTTTCACATCATCGAACGGCTGATGCAACAGGCAGACATGATTATCAACTGCGGCGATGCCGGACAGGAGGGGGAACTGATTCAGCGCTGGGTAATGCAAAAGGCCGGTGCCCGCTGTCCGGTGAAGCGGCTGTGGATATCATCGCTGACAGAGGAAGCCATCCGCGAAGGATTCAACAATCTGCATGACGCTACAGACTTCCAGTCTCTATATGAAGCAGGATTGTCTCGTGCCATCGGCGACTGGCTGTTAGGAATGAATGCCACCCGCCTCTACACCATGAAGTACGGACAGAAGGGGCAAGTACTGTCCATCGGCCGAGTACAGACCCCGACTTTGGCACTGATAGTAAACCGACAGCTCGAGATACAGAACTTTGTGCCCAAACAGTATTGGGAACTGAAAACGGTGTATCGGGACACGACGTTCTCTGCCATTCTGAAAAAGAGTGACGAAGAACTGGTGCTTGAAGCCGAAAAGCAGAAAGAAGCCGAAGCAGCCGGCAAGAAACCTGCAAAGAAAGTGGACGAGAACCCGGGTATCGAACCCATTACCGACCATGAGCGTGGAATGGCACTGCTTGAACAGATACGGAACGCTCCATTCGTCGTGACAGATGTTTCCAAGAAAGCCGGCAAGGAGGCTCCTCCCCGCCTTTTCGACTTGACTTCTTTGCAAGTGGAATGTAACAGGAAGTTTGCTTACTCGGCAGACGAGACACTGAAACTTATCCAATCGCTATACGAGAAGAAGGTCACGACATATCCGCGCGTTGACACCACCTTCCTGAGCGATGACATTTATCCGAAATGCCCGACCATCTTGAAAGGGCTAAGGGGATATGAGGCACAGACCGCACCGCTGGAGAATGCCGCGCTGCCCAAATCGAAAAAGGTGTTTGACAACTCCAAAGTAACAGATCACCATGCCATTATCCCTACAGGACAACCGCCGGTTAACTTATCGGATCAGGAACGCCGTGTGTTCGACCTTGTGGCACGCCGCTTTATAGCTGTGTTCTACCCCGACTGCAAATTTTCTACGACTACCGTCATAGGCGAAGCAGACGGCATCGAGTTCAAGACTTCCGGGAAACAAATACTGGAACCGGGATGGCGCATCGTATTCAATCAACAGGCTACGACCTCCCCGCAAGAAGATAAAGACGAGAAAGAGAGTGAAAATGAAAGCGTATTGCCCGCCTTTACAAAAGGTGAGAGTGGTCCACACGTGCCCGACCTGATAGAAAAATGGACACTACCCCCACGGCCATACACCGAAGCTACTCTGTTGCGCGCCATGGAAACCGCCGGCAAGCTGGTGGACAACGATGAATTGCGCGATGCCTTGAAAGAAAACGGCATCGGTCGCCCATCTACCCGTGCTGCCATTATTGAAACTCTCTTTAAACGGAATTACATCCGAAAAGAAAAGAAAAACCTGATAGCTACCCCCACTGGGATAGAATTGATACAAACCATACACGAAGAATTGTTGAAATCTGCCGAACTGACCGGACAATGGGAAAACAAACTTCGACGGATAGAAAAACATACATTCACAGCTGCCCAATTCTTGGACGAGCTGAAAGCAATGGTAGCAGAGGTTGTGCTGAATGTGAAGTCGGATAACAGTCACCGGCGTATTAGTGTGCAAACGCCAGCAGTTGCACCTGCCGAAAATCCGAAACCTGCTGTCCGGAGAGCAAGAACGACGAAGAAAGCAAGAGCTACCTCACCCAAAGTATCACTGGGACAGCCTTGTCCTTTATGTGGTAAAGGTACCATTATCAAAGGAAAAACAGCATACGGCTGTTCAGAATGGAAAAACGGATGCAGCTTCCGCCAACCATTCAAATCATAGCCTATTTTCATACAAAAAGACCTCCTATCAGCAAAGTCTGTAAAAAAATGAATGAAAATTACACGAAATTGACAGGAGATTAGACAATATCCATAGAAAATCCGACAGAAATAAAACTGTAAGTGCACAGATTCGCGTAACTTCGTCCTCGAACAAAAAACATAATATCATGGTAAAACAAATATCTATGAAAGGACTGGCGTGCGCATCGTTGTTGGGAACTTCAATGGCTTACGCAGCAGACCGTCCAAACATCATTTACATTTTTACAGACCAACAAACGGCACGTGCCATGAGCTGCGTCGGCAATACAGACGTACATACTCCTAATATTGACCGTCTGGCAGCCGCCGGCGTGATATTTGAAAATGCTTATTGCACAGCGCCACTCAGTGGACCGTCACGTGCTGCCATGTTTACCGGACGTCGTCCTGATGAAGTGAAAATGCTGACAAACGGTGCTCCGATGCCCGATTCCTTGCAAACACAGACGTTGGGTACGTTAGTGAAAGCAGCCGGTTACGATTGTGCCTATGGCGGTAAATGGCATCTACCTCTATTGGATGTACCTGACAAAAAGTTCGGTTTTGACCAGATTTATCACCACAGCGATGACGGATTGGCCGAGGCATGTGCAGCATACCTTTCGCGCAAACATACCAAACCTTTTTTCTTGGTAGCATCATTTGATAATCCACATAACATTTGCGAATTTGCCCGTAGCCAAAATCTGCCTTATGGCAATATCCCGACTCCAGACTTGCGCGATTGCCCGGGACTTCCTGCCAATTTTGCAAAGAATCCCTACGATGCTGACGTCATAGAAAATGAACGCGCCAATAATTACAATGTATATCCTAGTGCCACTTTCACACCGGAAGACTGGCGTCTGTACCGCTACACTTACTATCGTCTGGTAGAAAAAGTAGATAAGGAAATCGGAAAAATAGTTGATGCCATCGACCGCAATAACTTGTGGGAGAGCACCATTGTCATCTTCTCCAGCGACCACGGCGACGGTGTCGGTGCACATCATTGGAATCAAAAATCAGCGCTCTATGAAGAAGTTGTCAACATTCCTCTGATTGTCACTCTGCCCGGTAAGAAACATGCAGGAACTGTAATGCCGCAACTCATCAGCAATGGAGTGGATTTCTTCGCTACGATTTGTGACTGGACGGGCGCTACTCTGCCGAAAGGAGCCGCCGGAACATCGTTCCGCAAGATTGTGGAAGAAGGGAATCCGCAAGCATCACACCAACCGTATGTAATTACTGAAACACGCTTTGACGGTGGCACGACCCGCGGTTGGATGGTTCGCACGGAACGATACAAATATGTACTCTACGATAAAGGACGTCACCGCGAGCAACTCTTTGACATGCAAACCGATCGTGGCGAAATGCGTAACCTCATGATGGAAAAAGCATATGAAGAAATTGCACAACAGCATCGGGATATCTTAGCCCAGTTCATGGAAAAGCATCACATAAGACCCACCCGTCCCGCAATACACGATGTACCGGGAAAAGTATTGAAGAAAAAAGCACAATCCGCATATAAATAAGCATCTCCTTTTCTCATAAATAGGTATTAGCCAATTATACACAAATTCCTTACAAAGAAAGAACTTTTCCATCCAACCTGATAAGAGGATCAATATGGAAAGTTCTTTCTTTTATTAATGTCCCCAAGTAACAATGTTAATACCCAAAGTAACAACAGAGAATCTCAAGATTCTCTTCTCACAAAAATTGCTTTCATAGAAATTATGTGTATTTTTGCCCACGTCATCAAAACATGAACAGCTATGGCCAGAGTTAACCTATTTTTTCTAATAAGCTTTATATGGACATGGGCAGCTTCAGCCCAAGAAGTTACACCCATCCACTTCAACCACATCGGGCTGGAAGACGGTCTATCCCAAAGTACCGTATTTGCCATTACACAAGATGATCAAGGCAATATGTGGTTTGCCACTCAAAACGGATTGAACAAATACAACGGATATGACTTTACCGTCTATCATCATGACGAAAACAATCCGCACAGCATAGCAAACAACATTGTACATACCTGCATCACAGACAAACAGAAACGTATCTGGATAGGTACAGACAATGGACTTTCTCTTTATGATGCTGCGATGGACAGATTCGAGACTTATCCCACTCCTACCTATGAGGAACAAGCCATCGACAATATTGCCGAATTGGACGATAGTCATCTGTTACTGTGCACTAACAAAAAACGGTTATTCACGTTCAACACACAGACAAAACAATACTCAGATACGCTGCCTGTAACGATTCCTGCACATATTATTCCGACATCACTCAGCAAACAAGGCAACCACATCTATATCGGTACCAATAATGCTGGTATTTATGACTATTCCATAACGCAAAAAAAAGCCATTCCCATTTTAGCAAATTTGCTGAAGGGTATGGAAATTTGTGATGTGCTGCAACAATCTCCCACTCGCCTATGGATTGCCACCGAGGGAAACGGACTCTTCGCCTACAATCATCAAAACAAAAAGATCACTCACTATATCACCTCCCAAGAAAACGGAAGTATAAGTTCCAACTACGTGCGTACCCTTGCCCTCGACAATAAAAACCGTTTATGGATAGGAACCCTTAACTCGCTATGCACTTACGATGATGCTAATGATTGCTTCCATACTTACAATGGAGATGCCACAGACGAAGATTTATCTCAGCTTTCCATACGCGACATCCACATAGATACACAAGGAGGCATGTGGTTAGGAACTTACTACGGAGGTATATACTACTATCATCCTATCAAGAACCGCTTTCAGAGTCTACAAACAAATAGTCACCCCTACCCGTTAAATTCAAATATTATCAACTGCATCCGAGAAGACGCTAACGGCGAATTATGGATTGGTACCAACCGGGGAGGAGTCAATCGCTACAACCCACGCACAAAATCGATCACCTACTACACTAAAAAAGAAGGATTAGAGTCTAATGACGTCAAATCTCTCTATATCGACGAAAATAAAGACCTTGTTTACATCGGTACCCATACAGGCGGATTAAGTATCTTAAGTCGTAACACCGGACATATCACTACAGTCTACAACAATGGACTTAAGAATTTTTATACATTCATTCCCGCAACCAATGGCAAATTTTTAATCAGCGGAATGAGTGACCTGTACCTTTTTAATATCTCCACCAAAAGCAATAGGGCTGTTCGAGAAACAAATAATAGAAACAAACGTATCCAAAGAGTAACAGATATTCAACGAGACAGTAAGAACCGACTGTGGATTATCAGCGAAAAAGGGTTATCTACATACACAGAACAAGACAGCTTTCTTAAATCCTGCCCAATATTACCCCCAAATACTTCTCTTAACCACATATACATCAATTGCCTGACGGAAGCTGCCAACGGCATTTTTTGGATAGGTACCCGCAGCGGCCTTTACCGTTTTAATGAACAAAATCGTGAAATCAAACAATATACCACAGCCGACGGATTACTCAACAACGTAGTACAAAGCATTCTGGAAGATAAATACGGCCGCCTGTGGATCAGTACAGACAAAGGACTTTGTGCCTTTCAGCCCCAAACAGAAAGATTCCGAAACTTTACCGACGACGACGGCTTACAGACCAACCAATTTTCATCCAATGCCGCCTGCCTAGCTTCGGACGGAAAAATGTATTTCGGAGGTGTAAACGGTATCACCATATTCGACCCCAATCAGCTGATAGACAATCCGTATATTCCACCGGTGGTCATCAATCAACTGGAATTATTTCACAAGACTGTCGTACCGGGAGACAACACCGGCATTCTGTCCCAAAGTATCAGCAGAACAAAAAGCATTACATTAGATGCACATCAGACCATGTTTTCACTGGGATTCGTTGTATCCAACTATGTAGCAGGCAATCATAACACCTTTGCCTACAAACTGGACGGATATGACAAAGATTGGTATTACACGAACACACGCCGCACGGCCTACTATTCCAACTTACCGGACGGCACCTACCGCTTTCTAGTGAAAGCTGCCAACAACGATGGCAAATGGAACGACACTCCCACCGAACTCGAAATCATAGTATTGCCCATGTGGTACAAAACATGGTGGGCTACGCTATTGTTCATCGTCGCTTTCATCGGCGTCACCTTTTTCATTTTCCGCTTCTTCTGGATACGCAAGACCATGCAGACACAGATTGAAATGGAACGCATTGACAAGGAAAGGCTAAAAGAAGTAAACGAGATGAAACTGCGATTCTTCATCAACATCTCCCACGAATTGCGTACACCGCTCACCCTTATTATCTCGCCTTTGCAGGAAATGCTGGGAAAAGTAACCGACTACTGGATGCGCAAACAACTGCAACTAATGCAACGCAACACTAACCGCCTGCTGCACTTAGTAAACCAATTAATGGACTACCGTCGTGCCGAGTTGGGAGTATTCAGTCTAAAAGTAAAGCCCGTAGCCATTCGATCTATTATCGAAAAAGATTTCCTGTTCTACGAACGGATAGCACAGCAGAAAAAGATTGCGTATAACTTCCATTCGGATTTAGAAGATAAAAAGGTGTTATGCGACCCCAACTATCTGGAACTTATCACCAACAATCTGCTGTCGAATGCCTTTAAATACACCGGAGAGGGTAAAAGCATCGACCTTACTCTACAGGAAGAAGCAAACACACTGCTGCTTCAGGTGAAAGATACCGGCAATGGCATACCTATTGATAAGCAAGGAAAAATATTCGAACGGTTCTACCAAGTGGACAACGAACATCCGGGCAGTGGCATTGGCTTATCGCTGGTACAACGATTGGTAGAATTACACCACGGTCGCATCGAACTAGAAAGTAATGAAGGAACTGGCAGTACCTTCTCCATCTACCTGCCGACAAACGAACAGGCCTATAAGCCTGAAGAACATGCAGACGCCAACGCCCCCTCTGAGGAACGGCAATATACCACCAATGCACAAATCATGTACACACTAGATACGGACAACGAACTGCATGAGGACACGAAGACTGATAACGACCAGCCAGCTACCAACAGCACTTCCCAACACAAGGAACATATTCTGGTTGTAGAAGACAATGCCGACATTCGCCACTATCTAGCAAGCGAATTAGGTCAATTATTCCACATAACCGAAGCTGCCAACGGCGACGAAGCACTTGCCATACTAAAAGAGAATGAGGATATCGACCTCATCCTGACCGATGTCATGATGCCCGGAACCAACGGATTACAACTCTGTAAACAGGTAAAACAGAACCTGCGTACCAGCCACATACCGGTCATCATTCTCTCTGCTAAAACCGACGTCAAGGAACAGTTGAAAGGATTGCAAGTGGGAGCAGACGACTATATCCCCAAACCTTTTGCACTGCCCATAGTTGTCACAAAGATTCGTAATCTGTTCCGCACACGCTATCTGGCGCGTCAGCGTTACACCCAATCGCAAGAGGTAGAACCGGAAAAGATTACCCTCAACTCATTGGACCAAAAACTGTTGGAAAAGGCCATCCTAGTGGTAAAGGAACATTTGGATGACGCCGCCTTCTCCACCGAACAGTTTGCCGGCGAAATGTGCATGAGTCGTTCCAATCTGCACCTGAAACTAAAGGCACTGACGGGCGAATCGGCCAATGACTTTATCCGAAAAATACGTTTCAATCATGCTTGCCAGCTATTGAAAGAAGGGAAGTACACGGTGGCTGAAATCAGCATTATGGTAGGCTTCAACACACCGTCCTATTTTGCCAGCTGTTTCAAAAAATACTTCGGTTGCCAACCTTCGGAATACATAAAAAATCGACCATCAGAATCAAAATAGAAAAACAGCAATCTCTATTTGAAACTCGCAGTTCCGTTTCAGAATAATAAAATATGCGCACAAAGTCGGAGGCTTTTGCAAGCCGTTTGTTCCAAAGCCTTTCGGAGCGTGCTCGGAAGCCTTTTCGAGCACGCTCCGAAAGTACTTCGCTCGCGTTCCGAAAGGCTTCGGAACAAAGTCCTTTCACAGTACCTTCTGAGCGGGGTTAAGGAACTTTTTCCACGAAGTAATGTATCTATACAAACTGCATTTCATTAAGACCGGTGAGATATTTTCACAAAGGGAGATTTTCCCTATGAGGTTTGTCCCAAACAGATTTTACCGATACACTCAAATTGTACCTCGCAAATTCAAGCTATATGCCCCTAATAAGCCTTTCTTCAACAAAATTGCAATATCTTTAAACGGAATCAAAAACGAATTCAACACATTTTGAATCAAATTGCACAAGACAGAAAGCCAGCAACCTCCTACTCGTGTTATATTTGTGCTATAAAAATATAACCTGATAACAAGGAACAAAAGTATGAAGAAACATTTCCTTTTTCTGGTACTCTGTCTGACGACAATATTAGTCACGGCACAAAACAATTCTCCCGGCATCCACGAAAATGTGCGGGAAACACCTTATCCGCAGGAATCACACACGTTGTATATTAATCCCGCCCCGCTGCTTGTGCCCGCAGTCATGAAGCAGTCTGATTATTTGCAATTCAATCTTTCACAAGACAGGCATTTCCGTTCCGAAAGCACTATTCTGTCTGATACCATATCTTGGTACATGTTCAACCCACACCGGGTCTTGGAAAACGGAACATGGTATTGGCGGGTACGCTCAGTCAGCCGTTCCGGTGAAACATTGCCGTGGAGCAAGACTTATACATTTCAAGTGACAGACGACATTCCTCAGTTTGTCACTCCCCCATTCGAACAATTCTTGCGGAATATTCCCGCGGAACATACACGCATATATTGCTTCTTGCGCGATTCACTGGAAAATGCCCGCCGTCACATGCGTACTCATCCGGACTTCGAGCCGATGATAACCGAATCGCGCGAGGCCTTGGCCATGGACTACCGCAGTGACCGCTATCCGTACCGGAAGACTTCATTGATGTATCAGCATACGGACTATCTGAACACCGCATACACAATGTTCCAGCGTGATGTATATGCGGACAAGATGGTACAGAACGTGCGTTGTCTGTTGGCACAAGAACCTGAACAGCGTGTTTTGAACAATGACTTTCAGGCCGGCGAACTAGCCTATCTTCTGGCATGTACCTATGAAACCTGCTACGACCGTTTTACTCCCGCCGAACGCACACAGATAGAGGGCATTATTCTCCGCATACTGCGTCAATACATACCGCACATTGTAGGTCATGAAGAAGTACACATCTTCGACAATCACTTCTGGCAGTTCACTTTCCGGCACTTCCTGCAAGCATCACTTGCCATCTACGACAAATATCCCGAAGTACTCAAATACTTGGAATACAGCTACGAACTCTGGACAGCCCGTGCACCGGCTTCCGGCTTCAACCGCGACGGGAACTGGCACAACGGTAC
>CALUJK010000096.1 GCA_944320945.1 uncultured Bacteroides sp.
TAATGCTTGAAACAGCGGAAACCACCGGAGTGAAACAGAATTAGAATAACTATAATCTCCGCATCACTCATACGGTTGGGTTTGTTACGATGTTTGGTCTTCTTATCCTCAATCATATATTTTTCCTTTTTCAATGCAAATTCCTTGCAAAAATCATCCGCCATACAATAAATCTCTGTAACTTTAGACTCTGGAAACATAGTGGTAATCGTTTAAATGTTATAATTGGGTACTATAAATTTAATACCTTTATCGCTATGTTCCTAATTATCAGAAAAATATATTTATTCTTATTTCGAACTCACGTTATTTACAGACTCCGCGCCGCTTACCGGGCAACAAATCTTTGCAGGGCGTGTGTGCATCAACTGCGCAAATGTACAAAAATTTCACCGCACTGCACAACACCGCGCACACGATAAAACGGAGACAAAATTCTCCCGTTTCTTTCCCGCCGGGTTCCATATATATTTGCCGCTTGCTCGAAAGCCTTTCGGAGCGCGTTCCAAATATATTTCGTTCGTGCTCCGAAAGGCTTCGGAACAGACCCCCGTCAGAAGGTACTGTAGAGGGGGTGTCCGCCACATCTCTAAATCATTTCTAATTCTTGCCGGATTCTCGGATTTTTGGAGGAAAAATTCTATTTTTGTAAATGAATATTTATATCATGCACATTTTATGATAAACGAAGCATTACTGCATCCTTCCAGCATCGTGGTGGTGGGAGCCTCCAACAACGTACACAAGCCCGGCGGCGCCATCTTGAGAAACCTTATCAACGGCGGATATGCCGGACAACTGTATGCCGTCAATCCCAAAGAGACGGAGATACAGGGCGTGCACGCTTATGCCAATGTGGGCGAAGTGCCGAACACCGATTTGGCCATACTGGCCATTCCCGCCGCGCTCTGTCCCGATGCCGTAGAGACACTGGCGGCAGAGAAGCAGGTACAGGCATTCATCATCCTCTCCGCCGGATTCGGTGAGGAAACGCACGAAGGGGCTTTACTGGAAAACCGCATACTGGACACCGTGAACCGCTATAATGCTGCACTGATAGGCCCCAACTGCATCGGCTTTATGAATGCGTGGCATCACAGCGTGTTCAGCCAGCCCATTCCGCAACTGCATCCGCAGGGGGTAGACCTCATCTCCAGCTCGGGCGCCACGGCGGTATTCATTCTGGAAAGTGCCGTGACGAAGGGGTTGCAGTTTAACTCCGTCTGGTCGGTGGGCAACGCCAAGCAGATAGGGGTGGAAGATGTGCTGCAATACATGGATGAACACTTCCGGGCAGATACGGACTCGAAAATCAAACTTCTCTACATAGAAAGTATCGGCGACCCCGACCGGTTGCTGTTTCATGCCTCCTCGCTCATCAAGAAAGGATGCCGCATAGCGGCCATCAAGGCGGGCAGCAGTGAGAGCGGCAGTCGGGCGGCATCGTCTCACACGGGTGCCATTGCCAGCAGTGATTCGGCTGTGGAAGCGCTGTTCCGCAAGGCGGGCATCGTGCGCTGCTATTCACGCGAGGAACTGACGACAGTGGGATGTATCTTCACCTTGCCTCCGCTGCGGGGCAAGAACTTCGCCATCATCACCCATGCCGGCGGGCCGGGGGTGATGCTGACCGATGCCCTGAGCAAGGGCGGACTGAACGTGCCCCATCTGGAAGGACCGTTGGCAGACGAACTGAAGAGCAAACTCTATCCCGGTGCCGCAGTGGGCAACCCCATCGACATACTGGCCACGGGGACACCGGAACACCTGCGTCTCTGTCTAGACTATTGTGAGGAGAAGTTTGACAACATCGATGCCGTGATGGCCATCTTCGGCACACCGGGGCTGGTGACGATGTTCGAGATGTACGACGTGCTGCACGAGAAGATGCAGACCTGCACCAAACCGATATTTCCCATCCTTCCCTCCATCAACACGGCCGGTGCCGAAGTGGCGGCTTTTTTGGCCAAAGGTCACGTGAACTTTGCCGACGAGGTGACGCTGGGTACGGCACTGTCGCGCATCGTCAATGCGCCTGCTCCCGCCACAAACGAGATAGAACTGTTTGGCGTGGACGTACCGCGCATCCGCCGCATCATGGACTCCATACAGGAGGACGGATACATAGAGCCGACCTTAGTGCAGGCACTGCTCCATTCGGCCGGCATTCCGGTGGTGGACGAGTTTGTATCTTCCAAGAAAGAGGAGGTGCTTGCCTTTGCACGCCGCACGGGCTTCCCGGTAGTGGCCAAAGTGGTGGGTCCCGTACACAAATCGGACGTGGGCGGAGTGGTGCTCAACATCAAGAGCGAGGAGCATCTGGCGCTGGAGTTCGACCGCATGATGAAGATTCCCGACGTAACGTCCATCCTGATACAGCCGATGCTGAAAGGTACGGAACTGTTTATCGGTGCCAAGTATGAGGAGAAGTTCGGGCATGTAGTGCTCTGCGGACTGGGCGGCATCTTTGTGGAGGTGCTGAAGGATGTATCTTCCGGTTTGGCTCCCCTCTCCTACGAGGAGGCTTACTCCATGATACACTCGCTACGGGCTTACAAGATTATCAAGGGTACGCGCGGACAGAAAGGGGTAAACGAGGATAAGTTTGCCGAAATCATTGTCCGCCTCTCCACCTTGCTGCGTTTCGCCACGGAAATCAAGGAAATGGACATCAATCCGCTGCTTGCCACCGAGAAGCATGTCATAGCGGTGGATGCGCGGATTCGGGTGGAAAAGAAATCATAGAGCGTAACGCTCTATGATTTCCATACACATGCGCCCGTTATGGTAGGGACACTTCCAAAAACCAGCTTTATCATCCAGACGATTGGCACTGCCATCTTCTAAACAACTCCAAAACCATTCCCCATGTTGTTTATCTATCAAATGATTTTGTATAAACTGCCAACATTTTATAGCCTTATTAAGAGCATTATTGTCAGAAAAATGCTGATAAAGATTGATATGTCCCACTACATTTTCAGCCTGAACCCACCAATGCCGTTCCATATCAGTTTTACCTGCCTTCGGAGAATATTCATAAGACAGGCTTCCATCAGCATTTATTCCTTCATCCGCAGCTGAAGCAAGCTGTACAATTATCCTTTCCACTTGAGTTAACAAAGCAGAGTCATTTAATACTAATGCGGCCTCATGCAACAACCAAGAAGCTTCAATATCGTGCCCATAAGAAAAAACATCACACGTACTTTGCCAATTATCATCAAAGAACAAATTCAAATGAGAAGTTTCCCGATTCCATATATGAGTTATAAATAATTCTATCAGATTCTTTAACTGCTTTTTCAAGAAATCATCTTGCCACACACGATACAGGTTTGTATATGCCTCTAAAATATGTAAATGAGTGTTCATAGTCTTCTTCTCATTTTCATCTTTCTCGCTTAATCGAACATCTGCCAAAGGAGACCAATCACGAGCTAATGCTTCTACATATCCATTTAACCGATTATCGAAACTATGCAGTTCAATATCTTTAAACAGTAGTTTGGCATATTGGAGAGCTTCTTCATCGCCAGTAGCTCTTGTGTATTCACTCAATCCATAAATAACAAAACTAATTGCATAAATTTGCTTTTTTGTATTAAGTGGCTCTCCTGTGTAATCCAGCTCCCAATAAATACCTCCACACTCATTATCATAGAAATAATCAAGAATATACCTTTTTGCCCGAGTGGCAACATTCAAATAACAATCTTTCTTTAGTAACCGATAAGCTGCCGAGAAAGTCCATAGAATACGAGCATTCAATATAGCACCTTTAGAAGACATAGGTAATAACTCCTCCTGTCCTGTAATACGGCCATAAAAACCTCCATTTTCAGGATCTATCATCCGATTCATCCAATAAGGAAGTATATCCCGTTCAAGTTCATTCTTTACTTCCTCACAAAATATTTGTTCCTGATTTCTAACTTCCATCATATCAATTATAATTCATGCGTTTCTGACTCAATTTTTCTGTAACATCTTGCATTTGATTTTCCCCCAACGGATAAAACAAAATAAACAGCATTGAAATAAAAGCTGCAATTGCAGGCAATATACTGAGAAACATTTTAATCCCATTAATTGCCTCTA
The DNA here is from genome assembly GCA_944320945.1 of uncultured Bacteroides sp. Lineage (GTDB taxonomy): Bacteria > Bacteroidota > Bacteroidia > Bacteroidales > Bacteroidaceae > Bacteroides. Next base: position 4,102 of record CALUJK010000096.1, read on the forward strand.
CACTTTGTACCACATTAGCCTGAAAGCCAAAGAAAGACAACAGCCATCCCGTTACAGCAGTACCAATAGCCCAGCCAAATTTCTGGCTCATGCTGGAAGCACTAAATATCAATCCTGTAGTACGATTGTCATACCGTAATTCTGAATAGTCTGCACAATCAGCATACATAGACCATAACAAGGGGAAGATACTTCCTGCACAAATACTAATCAAAAACTGGAAAAAGAATATCAAACCAATGTCATCTTTGTCAAACCAAAAGAAAAGAATACTCAATGCCATAGCTATCAACATAGAAAAAGCAAATGTCCGTTTCTTTCCCCAATGATTACTTGCGGGTATCGCAAGAATTACCCCTAAGATATTAGCCATTTGGCCCACCGCTAAGAAAAGTCCACTTAACACAAATGAAAATCCTAAGATAGAAACTGTTTGAAAATCATCCTCCACAATAAAATATTTAAAATAATAAACAGCAGCACCATCGCGTATGGAATTGAATACCAACGTTGCAATACTTGCGCCAAACAATATCCACCAAGGTTTATTACGGAACAAGTCCTTCACATCTTCCTTTAATGAAGAATTATTTTTTTTAGAATATTCCACCCGTTCTTTCGTCCAGGAGAAACAACCTAAAAACAAAATAATACACATCACAGCAATAATACCTACGGCTATTGCCCACCCTTTTTGTTGATTACCAACAATACTACTAAATGAATTGACCATCGGCATAAACAACAACAAAGCGATGAAACTCCCGCCATAAGCAAACAGCATACGGAAAGAAGAAAGAACGTTCCTTTCATGCGGATACGGGCTCATTACTCCCAGCAAAGAAGCGTAAGGGACATTAATACCCGAATAAACCATCATCATCAATGAATAGGTGATATAAGCGTAAATCAACTTCCCTGTTTCACTCAAAGATGGTGTATAAAAAGTAAGGACTCCTATTAATCCAAACGGAACAGCCAAAAACAGCAGATAAGGACGAAATTTACCCCAGCGACTGGTGGTACGATCAGCAATAATGCCAACAATGGGATCAAACACAGAATCCCAAACACGGGTTATTAAAAACATCGTACCAACCACAGCTGCCGGCAATCCGAATACATCTGTATAAAAAATCATCAGATAGGCTCCAAACAACTTCCAAAACATAGATGAAGCCATGTCCCCTAAGCCATAACCAATTTTTTCTTTGAGTGTTATCATAATGATTTCAAGGCATTATATTGTGTTTCTTCATAAAATCCATATTCTTATCAATCAGCTTATTTAAAGTTCTAACCGATGCAGAAGTAGAAAGTCCATCTACTGGAGTGTTCAAACAATAATCCACCAATTGATCAATAGTAGAAGTGGCAACATGAATCCTTGTATCAGAAGAAGCATAATAAATGAATACTGTACCATCTTCATCTGCAATCCACCCATTAGAAAACAGAACATTGCTAACATCGCCAACGCGCTCTTCACCAATAGGAGCCATAAAATATCCCCCAGGTTGTGCTATTATCTGAGTCGGATCATCCAAAGAAGTCATATACATATACAAAACATAGCGAAGCCCAGAAGCACACACACGCACACCATGTGCTAAATGTAACCATCCTTGAGAAGTCTTAATAGGATGTGGTCCTTCACCATTTTTTACTTCTTTGATAGTATGATAATATCGTTGATCGATGATCTTTTCTTCTTTAATTTCCGCATGAGTAATATCATCTATCAAAGCCCAACCAATACCACTTCCTGTACCAGCATCTATAAATCCATCTTGAGGACGAGTATAAAGTGCATATTTTCCATCTACAAACTCAGGATGTAATACCACATTACGTTGTTGGCTTTTTGATTTTAAATCAGGAAGTCGTTCCCAGGTTTTCAAATCTTTCGTACGTGCAATACCTGCTGTAGCAATAGCAGCTGAAAGATTGCCTACAGGCGCACTTGTATCAAAACGTTCAACACAAAAAATTCCATAAATCCAACCATCTTCATGTGCAGTTAGGCGCATGTCATAAATATTAGTAGCCGGAATGATATCATCAGGCATCGTAATCGGATAATCCCAAAAACGAAAATTATCTATTCCATTCGGGCTTTCTGCTATAGCAAAAAAAGATTTACGATCTGCACCTTCCACACGTGCTACTAGGAGATACTTCCCGTTCCATTTAATAGCACCACAATTCAATGTTGCATTCATGCCAATACGTTCCATCATATATGGATTTGTTTCTTCATTTAAATCATAACGCCAAAACACAGGAGTATGGGCACTGGTTAATACAGGGTACTTATAACGCGTAAAAATACCATTACTATATTCAAAAGGAATATTTTTCCGACACAACAGATTTTCGTGCTCTTGAAACAACTTTGAAAGCTTATTATTTAAAGAATCAGAGTGACACATATAAAACACATTCTTAGTTTAACAATTTCATATCTTCAACAAATAAAGTCTTAGGATGATTATAGAATTCCACAAAATCTTGAGCAGAAACTTGCCCCGGATATGGTGCATAAAAATGTGTAGGACGTTCACGTGCATTGCGCCATACCAATACATAAGATATCGGATATTTTTCTATAATAGGCCATAATGTCTTTGTCCACCACTGTGAATCAGAAATACCTTCGTAACCCGTTTCTGTAACTGCGATGACTTTATTATGAGCATGTCCTACATCAACCAATATTTTCAGCATTTTTTCCATTGCAGACACATAAGTATCATGCTCAAATTGATAAGAATCAAAACCCAATATGTCTATAAAATCATCGCCCGGATAACGAACTAAATATTGTGCAGCATCTTGAGGTTCGCTTCCTGTAGAATAAGCATAAAGTGCATTATTTACTCCTGCCTCTTGTAGTGTCTTGACAGTCATCTGCCAAAGTGATTTGTATTCTTCCGGTGTACAAAGTTTCTCACCCCACCAGAACCAGCTACCTGTATGTTCATGCCAAGGACGAAAAATTACAGGAACTTTCACTCCCTCTTCTGTCTTCAATGAATTAATAAACGATGCGGCTTGCTTCAACCACATAACAAACTTTTCATGTACGCCTCCTTTAGGAAGAATAGATTTAACAACCGTTGTATCTGATACATCCCATGCATCTCCACCTGTCAATGGATTACGTACATGCCAACTAAGTGATACAACACCTCCCCGTTCATATTGCTTCACTACTTCTCTTCTGATTTTGTTAAAAGATACCCCATCAAGATTCATTGTATCACCTAACTCGATTTGACCCAAATCAAAACTGATAATACCCGGAAAATCTCCACATACACTTTTTACATCAGATCTATCTTCATCTCCTTCCCAACCAATGCCATATACAGTATCATCATGATGACCAAACACTACACCTGAAGCAGGGATCTTACGAAGATTCGACAATAATAACTGCGTTTCATTGGTACGTTCTGTCATTGAATTGTCAGAAACAGTATTACATGAAACAAACAATAAACAACTCCATAAAAGAGCAAAACTTGGTAACGCGATTTTCATACAAACATTGATATTTGAAATAATCATTATACACTAAATAGCTTCATTATACGTTTCTAACGCCTTATAAAAAGCTTTGATATTATCGAAAGGTATCTCTGGAGGTGTGTCGCAACCTGTAGATAACACAAAATTAGGATAAGAAGATGTTTCATCCAGCAATTGCATAGTTTGCGAAAAGACTTCATTATCAGAAGCGATTTTTAAAACACTCACAGGATCTAAATTACCCATAATCAATACATCCTGGGGACAAGCGTCTAAAACATCTTTCATATTCACTTTATTTCCAAAATGCAAACTCCTTGCACCAGATGCCAACATGGCCGACGTACAATGCCCTGTATTCCCACAGTTATGCAAAACAACCATAAAAGAATCGTCTTGTACGGCCTTCACTATCTGATTGACATATACAGACGAATACTGAAGACAATCCTCATTAGAAAGTAACCCTGCTGCCGGCTCCGCAATAATCACTCCGGCAACACCGGTTGATTTAATAGCTTTACAATAATTAATAAGGAAGTCTGTACATTTTTCCAATAACATTGAAACGGTCTGTGGCTCTGTATAAATTGCCATCAATATCTCAGTCATCCCAAACAGACGTCCTGCTAAAGAATATGGTCCTGTACAACCTGCAAAAAATGGCTTATCCAATTTCGTAGCTCCCAGCGAATCTGCCTTTAAGAATTGAGGAATCCGCGCCACATCCAAAGATGGGATTTGTAATTCTCTCACTTCATCATAACAGGTTAAAGGATGTCCGACAACTGTTGGAATCTCATTATCTGACATATGAAGTTCCGCTCCAAACGCTTCTGCCTCAACTGTCAAATCCATTATAGATGTACACGCTACCGATTCAGGAAATTCTCTATTTAATGTTGCGATAGCATTAAAATGTACCTCTCCATCTGTAACTGCATCCAAAACACTCTTTCCCAATAATTCAATGCCTGGATGCGTCATAATCGGCATAGCAAAACGCTTTTTAGACGCTATTATTTTTTCAATCCATTGTGATGTATTCATAATTTATCCATTTATTTATTCCTATTTTTGTAACAATCCTTTTTACCGCACAATTCACAGCCATATTTTTGCTTTATCACTTTCTCGCCTACAGCGACGACTCCGCTAACAGACTTTATAGGAGCCATTAACGATGACGAACTTAAACGGATGCCACATGGAAATGTAGGCAATAACGAGAATAACAATTGTTGCTGTGTTACATGCCAGCCACAATAGCCTGGGCTATAAGGATAACTGACACCATAATTTAATGGCATCACTTGCTCTTCTATACGATGACATACTTCACGTACAGCAGCTTCAGCGACAGCTGTTCCCAAAGCATCTAAAAGAAACTCTTGGAAAATATCCTCCGTCTCCTTTATTTGGTCTTGAAATTGTTCAAATTCATGTCCTGCCGTAGCAACAAAAACAGCATACCAATCTGCATTTTGTAAATAAGGAGTTATAATTGCCCCTGTATGTAATTCTATATCACGTATGCCTATAGACTTAGGAGTTACGAAAGAAGGTTTACAAAAAGTATAAAGATAACGAGGATGCGTCCGACACCTTATCTCTTTTTTCAGAAGATCCAAAGACCTCAGAACATTTTCATCAGGAGTATAATTGGCTCCCATTGAAAGATAAATATCTTCATCATTCAGTTGTAATGAATCCCAAGAAATCTCACTTTGGAATAATTTACCTTCCACTTCCATAACAAGTTTTTATTTAGCTGATATCAAACTTTTTGCTTTTATTACAGCAGCATTAGCATTGCTCGTATAAGCGTCGGCCCCTATTGCCTTTGCAAACGAATCATTAACAGGTGCACCACCCACCATTATCTTCACCTTATCTCTCAAGCCCGACTTTTCTATTGCCACAATGACCTCTTTCATATAGTTCATAGTGGTTGTAAGAAGAGCAGACATACAAATAATATCAGCTTGATGTTCTATCGCAGCATTGACAAATTTATCACTGGAAACATCCACACCTAGATTGATAACCTCAAAACCACACCCTTCGAACATGGATGCCACAAGATTTTTACCAATATCATGTAAATCCCCTTTTACTGTACCAATAACCACCTTTCCTATATATGCATCCACTTGACCACACATCAATGGTTTCAAAATATCCAAGGCTCCTCGCATAGCACGAACACTCATCAACAAATTGGGAACGAAAACTTCCCCAACTTCAAAACGCCGACCTATTTCCTCCATTGCTTTCACCATATATTGATTGATTATTTCATTGGGTGAATGTTCTCCATTTGACACAGCTTCTTTTGTGACTTCTACCGCCTTCTCCAGACTACCATTTAAAATAGCGTCATATAATGTCTGTAAATTATTCTCCATAACTTTATATCTTTTGTTTTTTCAATTCCTAATACTTTTCAATGTTGTAAATAATGCTATAACATTTTCGATTGGCACATTAGCTTGTATATTATGAACGGTATTAAAAACAAACCCTCCATCTTTACCTAATATTTCACATTGTTCCAACACATGCCGACGAATTTCTTCTGGAGTCCCAAAGGGTAATATTCTTTGCGTATCAATTCCTCCTCCCCAGAATGTCAAATAAGAACCAAATTCTTTCTTTAGATAGCGTGAATCCATTCCCTTTGCATTAATCTGAACTGGATTTATAATATCAAATCCAGCTTCTATCAATCCTGGTAAGATAGGAATAATTGCTCCGCAGGAATGTTTAAATATTTTCCATGTAGTATGTTGATGAATCCAATCATTCATACGTCGATAATGAGGTAACCAAAGTTCTCTAAAAGTATCTATCGAACAAAACTGGGATTCTTGAGAGCCAAAATCTGTACCACATGTTAATACGACATCAACTTTATCACCTAAAGCATTCCAAAGCTTCTCATAATTTGCAATTGCAATGTCTATTTCCTTCTCAAAGACCTTATGAATATAGTCTTGCCGCATGGCAGTAGACATATACCATTCAACAACACTACGAATTCCTTTCGGTTGTTTCAGTCCCATACCTGGAATGAAAGCTACGTCTCCCAATGCCGTTCCTCCAAAGCTGGCAACTACCGCTTTGCCCGACTTAGATGCAACATCTATCTGTTGCTTATAATATTCTAAATCTGCGTCCGTCAATAGAGCAAACTCTTCTAAATTATCTTCCGGGTTTAAATTATTCTCATCTATTGGCTGCTGTCTCTCTATTGCATTAATAAAATAACACCCTTTAGGCATAATTGCCGATGGTGGATAACTCTTATCACCGCCCGCATAAACATAAATATCGCCTTCTGCATCAGGAGTAAGATCCATCGCTTGTGGCACTAAAACATGCTGTCCCCAAGGGGTTACTTGCTCGTGATACGATGTCGTATCCATATCAAATATATCCTTTGAAGGTCCAATACCTACACAGTCCACACCCAATACTTCACTCAATTCTGAATCCACTTCCCCCAACATCTGGAAAGTATCAATAATTTTAACCGGACGAGGAGTTAATCCATAATAATTTCTCAAGGCCTCCACAATGCGGCAATGAATGCCCGTAACAGTTGTTGCCCCAAAATCTACTGGTATATAATCACTACTCTGGTGATTTAATGCCTGAAGTACTCGCGTTCTTGATTCATTCATAGTTCTTACATTTTAAAGGTGTATGTTTGCGTTATATTAATTTCTGCGCGTTGATGAATTTGTTCAGACGAACTTCCAACCATTAAGATAAAACGACCCGGCTCAACGGTCCATTTCCCATCTTGAGTATAAAGAGCTAATGATTTTTTATCTAAATGAAATTTTACTTCTTTACTTTCTCCCGCTTTTAAATGAATCCGTTGAAATCCTCTCAACTGTTTTAAAGGAGTGGTATAACTGGCCACTTCATCACACATATAAAGTTGAACCACCTCATCGCCAGCTCGTGTTCCTTTATTCGTCACCATCACAGATACATTCACAAACAAATCATCTCCACGTTGCACTACATCTGTCCTCATTGCAGAATAATCAAAAGAAGTATAACTAAGTCCGTATCCAAATGGATAAAGAGGAGCTCCTTCTTCTTCCACATATTTATTGCGATTTCCTTTTCGTTTCGTATTATAATAAACCGGAAGTTGTCCAACAGAACGAGGTACTGAAATAGCTAAACGTCCACCCGGATTATAATCTCCAAAGAGAACATCTGCAATAGCATTACCTCCCTGCATACCCGGATACCAAGCATCTATAATGGCATCTACTTGATCTTCAATTCCGGTCAGCAGTAAAGGACGCCCTTTAATAAGTACCAACACAATCGGTTTACCAAGTGCTTTCATTTCCTGTATTAATTTTTTCTGTTTCCCCAGCAGTTCAAGGGTAGAACGATCATACCCTTCTCCACTCTCCATGTCACTGAGATATGCAGACACTTTAGCAGCTCCCGTCTTTTCATACTCAGAGGAAAAGTCTCGTGCACTCGAGCCTCCCATCACCATGACAATTACATCCGATTTACACCCTGCCTCTATTGCTTGTTGAAAATAGACCTCTGAAGTATCACGTATCATACATCCTTTGGCATATAGGACCTGCGTTTCAGCAGAAACTTTCTCTTTAATACCTTCTAAAACCGTAACGACAGATTTCTCTGCTTGTGGGGCTGTATAATCACCCAACATATTATATATATTATCCGCATTCGGCCCGATAACTGCAATAGTCCTTATTTCTTTACTCAACGGCAAGATATTTTCCTTATTTTTCAACAAAATAAGAGATTGACGAGCAACCTCACGAGCCAAACCAACATGCTCGGCTGATGCAACAAGCTGTTTAGGCTTCTCTTCATTTATAAAGGGATGATCAAACAACCCCATTTGATATTTTAAGGTAAGAATGCGACATACGGCCTCATCGATTACACTTTCCTTAATATCACCAGCCTTCACTGCATTCAACAAATTTTTAGCATAAGCCGTAGTACCCAGATCACTATCAACACCAGCATTAGCAGCTTTGACAGCAGCTTCATACTCTGATTGAGCGATTCCATGTTCTTGAAGTCCGCCAATTGCATAAAGATCCGAAACTACAAAACCGTTAAATTGCCAGCGTTTTTTCAGTATTTCCGTCAACAGTTCACGACTAGCCGTACAAGGTACTCCATCGATTTCATTGTATGAACTCATAACAGATAATGCCCCCGCAACAACCGCTTCATGAAAAGGAGGATAAATAGCTTCTTCCAATTCTCTTTTTCCAACATGTGCGCTGCCTCCATTATGGCCTCCTTCTGTCCAACCATAAGCAGCAAAATGTTTCAATGTGGCTATTAATGAATGACGATTAGCAAGGGAATCTCTATCTCCTTGGAATCCCTTAACCAAAGCAACTCCCATTTTTCCACATAGATAAGGATCTTCTCCATAAGTCTCCTCAACCCGCGACCAACGTGGATCCCTAGCTAAATCCAACACCGGCCCATAACCAATATGTGCTCCTTGCGCACTGGCTTCTTCAGCAATAGCTCGACCCATTTTTTGAATTAATTCCGGATTCCAAGTGCTAGCTTGCCCTATAGAAGTAGGAAATACAGTCGTCCCGATTGCCATATGCCCATGAGGACATTCCTCTGCCAAGAAAAGAGGAATGCCCAAACGGCTATGTGTCATTGCAAATTGTTGAAGCATATTAGCGACTTTAGCTGCTAAAACAGGAGTCAATCCGGTCGTAAAAGTCCGTTGTGTCCATGGATCCGCACGCATAACACCCCAAAAAGCTCCAGTATGTAGTTCTTCTATCTCATAAGTCAATAAATCAGTTAAATAAACAGAATCTCCTCTCCTTTCATACATTGGCCATCCTAAAGATGTCTGCATCTGGCCTATTTTTTCTTCCAAAGTCATCTGGCTCATCAAATTATCTACACGTTCTTTAATTGAGCAAGATGAATTCTCATATATATCAAGACGATTATTCTTATTCAAATCATAATAAGATATTCCCGTCTGATTATCAATTTTCGGCACAATATGATTTTCACTTTGCAATACCCCTGAAATCAAGAAAGTAGCAAAACATAAAAACACACGTTTCATTTTCTATCAATTATATGATTGATTTCATTAACAGTATTTGCCACCAACCCAACAGTCGTATCTGTATCATATACAGAATTTAATCCCTGTTCTTCTTGTCCGGGGTCACCCATATAGTCATCTCCATTTTGCCACAAAAGATGTTGAGGCTTTGCCAATCCTCCCCAAGCCCAGAAATTACACCCTTGGAACACATCCTGTTCTGAAGCATGTTCTTTCAACACCGAAAACACCTCGTTATAATATCTGTCCCGTAAACTGGTAGCTGATTCTCTCGTAAATTGCATGCTATCTCTTGGTAACCCAAACTCTTCAAGTACCAACGGTTTATTCATCTTTTGTGCTTTCTCAATATGTAAATCGAGATATTTATGAGTCTCATCAATAGCATGATCTATTGTACCGGCGATATTCGTTTTATCAATCCACCCCCAGTTATTTGGCCAAATATGGATGGTCAAATAGTCGATATGGCTATCTGCATGAATATTAGCCCACAACTCTATGTCGCCTTCACAGCCCGCCATGCCTTCCGACCCTACTGAAACCAAATGATTAGGGTCTATAGACTTAATGAATGCAGCACATTCCGTTACCCATTTAGCAAAAGCGTCCTTATTCTCTTCACCAAAAGGACGAGGTTCATTACCAATTTGCCATGCCATAATAGATGGATCATCACAATATTTCCGATTCGTGTAACGATTGACACGAGTGAGAATATTCCGGATATGATTTTTAAAGAGTTGATGTGCCTTTTCCGACTTTGCGTATTGAGCTACATAATTAGAAAAAGCAGTCCATCCTTTCACATTTGGCATAGGAACATCACCATGGCCACTCCAATAAAGATATTGAGAAAAACCACCTGACCACTCCCAGCTATTATTTAGAAAAAGGACTGCATGCATCTTTCTTTTTCCAAGTTCAGACAAGAAAAAATCCAAACCGTCTAATATCGTATCATTATAAACACCGGGAGATGTCTGTAATGCCGGTTCTACTTTCCCTGATATGCCATCCAAGCCATCGGCTCCGACCAATACCCGCAGATTCGTGATTCCTTTTTCTTTCATAAAATCCAGTTCTTTCAACAAGCGCTGTCTATCTCCACAAGCACCCTGTGAACCGATTAATGCACCATACCAAAAATTAGTACCTACATAATAATAAGGTTTGTCATTCACATAGAAACGTCCATTTTCAACTGTCACAAAATCGGCCGTTGCATGAGGTGCCTCCGTACATGAACAAAGAAACGAAAGAATAATTATCAGAATACCAATAGATTTCATACGCACACTTATCTTTATTATCTATTACTACTACTTTTCACTCATTTTCAATGTATACCAATCAGGTGACTCATCTGCAAATAATATCAGCGTATCATTCTTAAACTTACAGAAGTCAGCTGCGGCAGGATGGCCTTTATAAGGAGCAAAGCCTGCCCATGTGCACAAATAGTTCAACTCTACTCCATCAGCATGCAGTATACCCAACAATTTGGAGAACCATAAAGAATCCCGACTTTGGGTTCCTGTTTCAGTAATGGCTGCAAGTTTATGATGCTGCTTTGCATATTTAGTTAATATACGTGCTTTCAACAATGCCTGTTGAATATCACCTTCGACGGGACGCAAGTCCCAATAATTATCCATTCCCACCACATCCACAAATTCATCTCCGGGATAACGTTCCAGATACTCTTCCTCTGTGGTAAAGCCACAATCTGGCGAAAAAGCATATAAAAAATTGTGGACATGTAACGAATCTCTCAGATATGTCACAGTAAAGCGATAAAGGTTTTTAAACTGTTCGGCTGTACAATGATTCCTTCCCCACCAAAACCAGTTCCCATCAAATTCATGCCAAGGGCGAAAAATAATAGGAATTGCTTCGCCTTTACTATTCTTCACTGATTTTGCGAAATCTGCGATAATCCGTAAATCACTCTTAAACGTTTCATGATGAGAACCACCCGGGAGAATATGCTCCACTACCCTTGTCGTATCATAAAAATTATTTCCTGTCACCGGATTATAATAATGCCAGCAGAAAGTCAAAATATTACCGCGTTCGTATGCAGCATAAAATTTATCTTTTATATAACCCAGATCTTTTGTCTCCCAACTGGTCGGATTAGTAAAATGTAAGAAATCAAAACTGGCCATTCCCGGATAAGCTCCTGTAACATCATAAGCATCACACCTATTAGCCTCATCACGCCAACGAGTTGTATCCGAAGCGAAGCCATCCATTTCATAATTATGTTGTCCATATACAACACGTTTCCCCGTCATTTGCTTCAGATTATAAAAAAGAATAGCAGTTAAGTCCGTAGTTTGTTTGTCAACCAATCCTTCTCGGATATTTTTCAATACTTGCTGATGAGAAGGAGCACATGCAACCAATGCACACACAATAACAACAATATATGTACATATTCGTTTCATAATTAATAACTTATCTTGATTGTTTTAGAAGCATTACTTTCAATACCATTTCCATTCACAGCAGCAATTCGATAATAATAATCTCCTTTCAAAGGAGTACCATCCATACTCAATCCGTTATCTTTAAAAGTCGTTGTATTATTTCCAACAAACGTGACAAATGAACAGGCATCTGCCATAAACTTAGAAGTTCTACCACGGTATATCCTGTACATATTTGCATCAGAAACTTTTTCCCATTGCAGACGTTTTCCATTTACAGCTTTCACTATAGGAGTAGATATTTTTTCCTCTTCATTCTCTATTACAATAACAGTATGCAACTGCTCTGGGGCACATATAGGATAAACAGCCTTATTTCGAGAATCAGATACCTCAATGTAATATTCTATACCATTGGAGGGAACTTGCCTTGATGGAATCGTTACCGTAAAAATAGAACGAACTCTATGTTTAAATGGCAATGAAATCCATTTCTCGTTACTTCCAATTCCGCGATAATATAATACAGCAGAAAGAAGCTCATCTAAGCTATTGTCTACGATAGACAGTTTAATATCAATATTTTCTCCTTTATTTATGGATGTAACGGGAGAAGGATTAATGATAAAAGGAGCCTTATCATCAGCATTACCAGCAGAGCAACAAGATGGTATTCCATTCGGGCTTCTTTTTTTATCCGTATCAACAGCACATACCGTATAAACAGCGTCTCCGTTATACTCGTCATTATACCAAGTAATATCACAAGGTACCGATGCTATTTCCTCTCCATTCCGACTTACAACAAAATAGTCAACACTTGGTTCTTCATTACGCCATGTCACCAAAGCACCTCGCAGTGTCCTTTTAGCTACAATATAAGAAGGAGCTTTTACCTGCTGATATTTCCTTAATTCCTTTACTTTCTTTATATAGTTTTGTTGCACAAACCGATTCTGCACGCTCATAATATTTCCTTTGGATGAAATATCATTGATACGATATAAAAAGGATTGCACCCATTCGTCCATTCGCCCCGGCAAACTCTCCCACTGATAGTTCTTAAACTCATCATTCAATATGGAATGCAGTTTGGCACCCTCAATGCGCTTATACACATAAGACAAACGCATTTTTTGGTCTGCATGTGGAGCCTTGTTTATGCAATCTTCAATTGTTAATAACTGCCGGTCAGCTTTTTCTACAGCATGAACAATATCATTAAAAGCATGAAAATGGATATAAAGAGATTGTATATCTTTAGTAACCGCTACTGGGATAGCAATACTGTTCCACTTCTCCCATCCTCCTGTATTCTTTACATCCACCGCAGCTATTGCCGGGCCATCTAATGCATTAGCAGAAATTGTCACGGTTCCTCCATTCGAAGCAGAAGAAACTTTTAAAACTATCGACGATACATTATCCTGCAAAGAAAGTTTACCGTATTCTAACCAATCGCCAGACATAATGTATCCTACACAAGAATCACCCTCGGCTATTTGTGCATCCTTAGTCCCTTTCTTATTCTGATAGTCCGTTGCATCTATCGTTGTTATAATCTGTCCTGCACCATTCAACAAGATTAATGAATCCAGATTCATCAACGGATAAGTATTCACTGTTTGATCAAACGCAGGTGTCACCTGACACTCTGCAAAATCCGTCGAGAAAGGCTCATTCTGATTAATAATAGGTGTTATTTTCTCTGCTGCAAGTTCTCCATAATTTGCTTTAGCATAGTCGCCATATACTTTTTCTGAACTGTCCAGTTGTTCGGAAACATACCAAGGAGCTTTACTTATATACCACATTTTAGGAGAAACAGCATCTGCCAAACGCCATGTCAAAGCATAGAATCCATTCATGTTTGGAGCAGCTTCCTCATAGGCCGAAATGGTTTCAGACAAATCCATGTTATACGGATAATAATACTGTGAACTATTCCAATCTCTTTCCAACCACGGACATCCCCAATACTCACGTTCTCCATACACTTTCCCAGATTCAAATTGGGCAGAATAATGAGAGATAGGAGCACAAATCACATCTTCCGGCAATTTGTTGACCGACTCTGCCGTAAGTCCCCAACCCGATACAACCATACGGGTATGAGGAGAGAAACTTTTCATATCCTCATAAAAGCCATCGAATACCCGCTGCCATTTATTATAAAAAACTGAATCTTTATTATTCCCTTCCGACTGAAAACAGAACAAGTAATCCAAATCTGGATAAGCCCGGGCAATCTGTTTGGTCTGAGCAGTAATAACCGAACGTTCATCTGCCTGCACCTGATATTCCGACAAAATAACATCAATATCAAGTCCCAGACCTATTTTCACTCCCCGTTGATGTGCATATTCGATTACTTTCTGAAAAATAATCTCCCCCTTTTCTTTTATTTGACCATTAGTAAGTGTCTCATTATGTAGGGCACAATCAGCACCAAAATCATAATCGTCATAAATATCAGAAGCTCCAAAACAATAATCGTTGATTTCCCAACCGGGGCAACTCCATCCATGCCCCGTTTTAATAGTGGGCATCCATCCTCTGGATACATAATCATTGTATTCAAAATTATGAAACATCTCATTGTGCCCACAAAAACCATTATAATTATGAATCAAAATAAAATTCATACGCATTTTAGCCGTCTGGTCTATGATATACCTCCAATCTGACCAAGAATAAATAGTGGCAGATTGTGGGAAATTAGTCCATGGCAAAAAGCCTCTGATCCGCATTTTAGGAGTACGACTCTCCTCTATTGCAGACAACTGCGCAACAGTTTTCTTTTGCTTCGGAAAAACATCTTCATTCAAATAAAAGCGTATTCCAAAATGGTCCTCAAGCAGGCCATATACTCCATATAGTAAACCGTATGAATCCGTTCCTATAACAGCCACCGTATGATGCCTTTCTTTTTCAAAGGTACGAATCAAATAACCTTGCTCGCCGGGAAGTTCTTTACCGGATAATCCCTCCTTATCTATCCATTTTTTAACAACAGGATTATCCAATGTAGCAAGTATGAAATCGACATCTGAAGCCGCCACCTCATCCGTCTTTATGATAGGTAAATGAGATCCAGACAATTGATAATAATATCGTTGTAATTCCAATGCAGCATAGTTTCCCAACGGAATATCACCTCCTCCCGTTTGCAAAATTTGTGCCCGGCAAGGAGAGAATCCGAACGCCACTATCAGTGCATATATCAATAGAAAGAAAGATTTTCTCATTTCAGTTTCATTTCAAGATAAGACTTCAATTCATCATACTCTCTCCATAATCGTTGATTCAGAGAACTCAACACACCCAATTCACCACGTGAATTGATTCTCTCCACATACGTTTCAAACATCTCTTTTACCGGTGCTGAAATCAGTGTCTGATAGGCCTCCTTATATTGCCGGACAGAATATGTCTCTTTACCCGTCATTTCGTTTTTTCTGAGAGAAAAAGCTGGCATCATGGCCTTATCCACCTCACCCAGCAATAATTCAAAACGGAACATCGCGATAAAACGACGCAAAGCATCTCGTTGCACGCCTTCTGTTTTTTTCAGAATTCGTTCTGCTGTTTCTATCAAATTCTGTCGTAATTCCACATTCGGTTTATCCAGCAATCCCCATTGTGGAGTATAAGCATAAAATTCAGGAGATGCCGCACTCCACTGAGTCTGTTCAATGTCCATACGAGTTAAAATAGGCGCCAAAGCCTCGGCAGCATCCTGCCCCATTTCCTCTGCTAAATATTCTGTATAAAGCTGCTCGACAGTTTTATTGGCAGACTTATTCGAAGCAAAATACGAAAATGTTTTAAAGTTAAAACGAGGTTCATTCGTGCGCCAGTGAATAGCCACTACACCATCTAAATGTTGCTCGGCAGCCAGTTTCACATGCTCACTCATCATCTTGACTCTTGGTTGGAAATGCCACAGCTGATGGTCTCCTTCCAGCCAAGGCACCGCCCAGACTTTTCTATTTTTAGCTATATCAGCCAAGAAATCAGGTTGAGGGCTCTTTCCCAAATCGGGATTCAGACAACTGAATATAATATCTTTCGGCAAAGCTCTGTCTAAGCCTTTCAACAATGACGGAAGTTGATGGCCACCTCCCCAACCACCTAAAATAATCTTCGCCGACGAACCTTTGCTCTTCAGATATTCAGCAGTCAGACGCATATACTCAAGCGCCCATACCCCCACAAAACGGGCAGATTCATCGGCTGCTTCTACAAAATAATGTTGGTTTTCTTTATAGACTTTCGAAAAAGCGCTGTCTTGCAAAGCCTTTTCAAGATTTACACCCATGAAAGAGTGTTCGTTCAGCCACATCCAGATGTAATCAATATCGGGATAAGCCTCTAAAATATTATCTATGGCTGCACAATGTATTCCAATTGCCAACTGACTTTTAGGATTAGGTATCATATTAGCCTCTCCCGGCCAATAAAAACAATCTTCAGCTACATTCAACGAGAAATACTCCGGGGGGAGAACTCCAAATTCAAATCCCATGGCCATTTTCATTCCCCGCTCGTGAGCCATCTTCAGCACTTCACGCATCAGTGACTGGGTTTTCTCGTAATGTTCCTGCGGTGTTTTCGAGGTGACAGACACATCGCTGCCGAACGCTTCGGCACCTGCGGGTAACTTAAATTGAGCGTCTGTACCAAACACATAATCTTTTACCTTCATCGGAAGATATCCCCAACGTGCACTTAAAGAATTGTCCAAATACGCTTGTGGCAATATATGTTTGTATTCTATCTTTATCATCGGTTCCACATAGGTGGCATAGCGCTCACCGCCACCGGTATAGTTATGGAAACCTATAAAATTGATATGCTGCTGCTGGCATTCATCTAAATAAATACGATAATCTTCTACGTTCCATGAGGTAGGACCCGACAAAAAATTATGCCAAGGCAGAACACCTCTTATATTAAAAGTATCTGTAACTTGTGCGTGTAAAGCCGCTATGGAACAAATCAAGCTGAATACAAATCCTACTATTATTTTACTCATACCAAAATATTTGGACTATCAATGAAACAAAAATCAGGTATCCGGGGATATCATTTGTAAATATTCATTCTAACACACTCTAATAGTCAACATCTTACAAATATTCCACATACATCTCGGACACGTTCGATACGCCTCTCGTTCGTGTTTCAGACATATCCCGTTCACGCACGAGACATATCTGAAACAAACGAGAGAAACTGATGTAAGAACTTCTTTAACATTGACTACAAAAATGTGTCAACAAAGAATCTCTCTAAGAATTTCTTATTCTTTAGGGACAATGCGGAAATTATCGAAACAGATATCCGTATCTTCGGCATAACTATTTCCCAAGATTTGAAGTGTACCATCTGCCGGCACATCTCCTTTCCATGCTTCCGACAAATCGATAGTAACGGTAGACCATTCTCCATTTGTATTAAATGCCAACCCCGATGCGAATGGCTCCCAATCATAATTAATTTGAGAAAAATAAAAACGAATTTGTCGCTTAGTTAAGGCCATCAACGTATTCACTTCAAATTTCAAAAGATAATTACTTGGATTATCCAATATATCCTGATCATAAGTGACACCAATCATTGCTATAGTAGTAGTGTTGCTCCAATCCCAGTCTGCAGCATCGCCTTCTGCAAGTTTAAAACGAGAATAATTACCGCTGATAGGATCCGGAGAATCCGGCATATCACTCGTCGGTCCTTCGCAAATATAGTCTCCTCCACCCCATCCGGTAAATGGGTCATAGTCACACAACATATTACCTCTTTCTCTGTATCTTCCGGGAACAGTTCTTTCACCAGCCAATTCACTTACAATCCGTATTTGTGTACCAGCTTGAGCATCTTCCGGCAATGTAAAGTAAAGTGTATCTTCAACTGCTCTTGTAATTTCCATTTCCTGATCACCGAAAAACAGCTGTCCACTTTCTGTTGTTATCTCATACAAATCGAAAAAGTCACCCACAACTGTCATTTCCTCACCCGGAAGAGCAAATTCATTACCCATTCCGGACACTTGCAATTCGGGTACAAAAACTTCAAAAGGTACAGTCACTGTTTCCGTTGCCGACTCCAGAGTAATCAGATTGTTTACATTAGTAGGTATCACACGAGGTATTGAAAGTACGATTTCATTCTCAGTGACATAAGCCTCCAACATATCAACAGCAATGTCATTGAACATTATTGACTGTACAGCATTCAGTCCTGTTCCCTGAATCACTATATATTGGGCAAGGTCTGCCGATTGAAGAACTTGTTCATGATTGATATCCGTAACCTGAGTGACACTCAACGGTGCATAGTTCACTTCATCATCAGAACACGATGCTGCAACAAATGCTAATAGTATTAATGTAAGGTTTCTTATTGTTTTCATAAATCAATATTCCATTTTATGTAACACATTTTACCAACCGGGGTTGTTTTCATTGATAGAATCATTGGCGTTAATCTCTGCTGTCGGTATCGGATAAAGCAGGTTACGCTGCATACGACGTTTAGTTACGTTGTGTTCATCCATATCTATGGCATTCATTACATCCAGATAAATACCCCAACGGAATAAATCGTAACGGCGGTCGGCCTCATAAGCCAATTCACGCGCACGTTCTTCCAAAACAGCCGAGCGGAACTCTTCCTGATCCATTCCGGAGAAAGGAGTCGCATTCGAACGGGTTCTTATTTCGTTTACCTGTCTATAAGCTTCTTCTGTAGGACCACCATTCAATTCATTAACGGCTTCCGCATAAATCAACATAATATCGGGTAAACGCAGCAGTGGAAAATGGAAATCACTATTTACCTCTGTACGGTCTGTAACAAAAGTAAACTTTGTCAACTTGGCCAATGACCAGCCTTCACCCTCTTTATAAACCTCTGTTCCATCATAAGTATTTCCGGCACTGTCGTATGCTTCATGATTGGCTACCTTATCTGCATACCATCTGGGATAATACCAATAAGCAAGATTGCCATTTGCATCTACACCATCTGCCGGATACCGATGGATAACACCATCCACCACACGCAAATCGTCTTCTTCAAACAGTTTGTACCAGTGGTCACGCATTCCATACCAGTTTCCCATCAGCGAACCATCCTCTCTGAAAACACCGACATAATCCTGACATATTGTATTTCCAAAATCAGCATCTCCACTTCTTGCCTGCACCATCCAGATGTTCTCACCCTTATTCCGATTAGAAATAGCCCAAGCATCCATGTAAGTCTCAAATAAATCATATTCTTCGATGACTTCCCACGCCTTGTCACGTGCTAACGTATAATATGTCTCAGGATCAAAAGATTCATATCCGTCAACTGTTTGTGCAATATGTCTGATAGCTTGAGGTTCATCAAGATGAGGATCACCACCCTTTACAACAATACCGACACCCGACATGGCTCCCGATGCCATCGTTGCATAAACCTTTGCTAACAAAGCTTTAGCTGCGCCACTTGATGCATATCCTTCTACAAAACCTTCATCGTTCTTAGAATACATTTTCTCACCTTCTTGCAGAAGTTCTATAATGTGTTCGTATACAGTAGGAACTGAAGCACGCGGCTGATGCATACTGGCACCATCGGAAATGGAAACTCGGAAAATGGGAACAGGACCGTAATTTCGTACCAAGTTAAAATAGGCCCATGCTTTCAAAAAAGAAAGATGTCCGATGGCATTATCTTTATACTCTTGGGAAATGTTATTCATATCTGAAATTTTGGAAATTCCCAAATTTGCTCTATGAATTAAAGTATAACAACCAGACCACATTCCATCTATTCCCCAGAAATCAGTAGGGTTGCCAGCACCCACATTTCCAAAAGCCCAAGATGCGCCTGAAGCATAATCACAGTCCATATTCGTTAAATACAAATATGTTGCCGGATGAATAAAACTTGAAATCAACGTATTATAGGCACCATTAACATATTGCCATGCTGCGCTTTCACTATCTCCCAAATCCTCGGGGGAAACAAAATCGTAAACTTCTTCTTCTAACAGATTGTCGCACGAACTGACAGACAGACTCAATCCGCAGCACAATACGAGGGTTTTAAATATTGAAAGTTTCATAATTCAATTCTTGCTAAAGTTAAACATTAGAATGTACATTGTAAGCCAAAGGTAAATGTACGGCTACTTGGATATGAAAACATATCCACTCCACGACGGGAAGCATCACTAGCAAAAGAGTTTACATCAGGATCAAACCAGCTATAACCCGTAATGGTAAATACGTTACTTACAGATGCATAGAGATTTATCAATTCGATGCCCTTCACGGGATTATTCCATTTATATCCCAAATTAATATTCTTCATTCTCAGATAAGAACCATCTTCCACATAACGATCGGAAATTCTCCATGTACGTCCGTAACCGGCATACGCTTTCGGCCATTTGGCAATATCTCTATTTTCAGGTGTCCAACGCGTATCATACATTTCTTGTGGAATGTTTCCAATACTGCTCATCGTCACTTCTCTTAAATTCCCATTATAAATATCACCTCCAACACTTCCTTGTAAGAAGAAACTCAACGACCAATTCTTATAGGAGAAATTATGAGTCATACCGAATGTGAAATCCGGATTCGTATCACCGATAACCTGACGATCTGCTGCCGTAATACCGGCTTTACCATCAAAGTCCTTATACTTAATTTCACCTACCATAGATTTGCAGACAGCTTCCGATTCGTTTGCATAGAAAGGATCTGCTCTTACCTCAGCAATATTATCATAGAATCCGTCTTCTACATACCCATAAAGAGTACCTATTGGCATGCCGTTCCGTTGCAAGAAGACTTCGTTGGCATCGGACCAACTTTGGGCAAACTGATCGCCCGGAAGTCCATGAATCTCATTGCGGTTGAAAGCAATATTCGCATTAAAATCCCATGAGAAATCCTTCTTAGAAATGACATAGAAATTACCGGAAATTTCCAGACCTTTATTGGTCACATCACCAAAATTAGTTGTCATATTAGAGAAACCGGTACTTTGAGGAATTTGAATGTTCTGTAACAAATCAAACGTTTTCTTATAGTATAAATCAACTGTAAAGTTAACCTTATTTTGGAAGAAGCCCATATCGACACCCACATTATACTGGTCTGTCGTTTCCCACTTCAAATCCGGATTGGCTGGACCACGCCATGTAAGGCTGGCGTATCCACTAGACAAATTTCCATTAATCGGATAATTAGCCACTGCCATGTAATCACGCGTAGCATATGCACCGATACCCTGGTTACCTGTTTGACCGTAGCTAAGTCTGAACTTCAAGTTACTAAAGATGTTCAATCTCTTAATAAATTCCTCTTCGGAAGCACGCCATGCAAATGCACCAGAAGCAAAGTTTGACCAACGATTACCCGGAGCAAACTTACTGGAACCATCGCGACGGTATGAAACCGTGAACAAATATTTGTTCATCAAACCATAATTAACACGTCCCAAGAAAGAAACCAATGATGTCATTCCACGGCCACTGGTTGGAGTATTAGGATTGGTTCCGGCACTGATATCATAATCTTGAGTCAAGTCCTGTGGGAAGCCAGTAGCAGACATCAACTTATTCCCGTAATCTCCTCTTTCATACGAAAAAGCTCCCATTACATTCAAAGAATGGTTTTCATTAAATTCTTTGTTATAAGTAGCTATCGTTTCAAGTGTCAAATTCTTCGACCAATTATCTGCTTTAGAAGCATAACCGTTAGTATCTTTACCTTCGACTGTTTCTGAATTATAATACACATTACGTTCATTCATATTATAAGAGAAACCAACATTCTGACGGATGCTTAAATCTTTTATAGGAGTAATTTCCACATAAGATGAAGAAAAGAAGAGATTGGAAGTCAACTCATCTTTAGCAGCCCGTGTATAAACATACGGATTGGAAGAATACCAGTTCAACTGCGCATTATTTGTTTCATCATCTAACGGTGCCGTTGGCGGATAGAACAAAGTACCATGCATGATACCGTCACTGACAGCATTTGTCTTTGCCAATTTATTCAACGAATTGGTGAAGCTCATGTTCATTCCAATTTCTATATATTTATGTACCTTACGAGCTATGTTGGCACGGAATGCATAACGTTTGTAACCAGAATTATGAATAATACCTTCTTGGTCAAGAATATTTCCGGAAATGGCATAATAGCCTTTGTCGCTGGCTCCGTTCACACTCAGATTATATTCTTGGGAAAAAGCAGACTCAAAGACATGGTCTTGCCAGTTAGTCCACGGACTATTTCCATTTCTGTAGTCTTCCGGACCGGGAGAATAGACGTTTTCACCCGTATTAGGATCCAATGCATAGGTACCCGGATAAGGCAATGACTGACTAGCCCCATCGTAATAATTGAAATTCTCTGCGGCTTCATTCTGATAGAGTGCGTAAGTATAACCATCAAGCATATCCATCTTTTTCACTACATTTGAAATACCAAAGTTTGCACTAAATGTAATGTTTTCTTTTCCTCTTGTTCCTCGTTTCGTGGTTACCAGTACAACACCATTAGCACCACGAGAGCCATAAATAGCCGTGGCAGAAGCATCCTTCAACACTTCAATAGATTCAATATCAGCCGGGTTAATAGATGCCAAAGGATTGGTTGTCTGCATCATTTCACCGATTCCAGAATCCGGCATACCACTGGTGGTAAACGGAATACCATCAATTACATAAAGTGGTTCGGAAGAAGTAGAAAAAGAGTTGGCACCACGAATCTGAATACTTACACCTGCACCCGGAGCACCGTCGTTTTGGCTGACCTGTACACCGGCAATACGGCCTTGCAACCCTTGGTTAAGACTTATCGGATTGGCTTTCATTAAATCCTCACTCTTAATGCCTGTCACTGCTCCTGTCAAGTCACTCTTCTTCATCGTACCATATCCTACCACCACAACCTCATCGAGCAATTCAGCATCTTCTTTCATCACCACATTCAGAACCGTTTGCCCTGATTTCAACGTAAGTTCCTGCTCCCGATATCCAATACACGTAAAAACAAGTGTATTCGTACCTTTTGGCATCTTTACACTATACCGGCCATCGATATCGGTCACAGTGCCGACACCTGCTGCTCCCTTAACCACCACGTTAGCCCCAATCAATGGAGAACCATCATTCGAATCAGTAACAACACCCGTAATGATGCCATCTTGTGCCATCAAACAGCTGCAACTGATTAGAAATAATACTAAAAGAAAGTTTCTCATGTTCTATAATACATTTAGATTTAAAATTAATATTATCACAACGCAAAATTAACCCACAAGAAAGGTTTAAAAAGATACTATTTTATCCATTCATGATACTATTTTAATAAGAATGTAATATCAACATTCCTTGGCACAGCAAAAAATGACCTCATTTTATGGCTTCCGGCAAAAATATCAAAATGGTTCTATAGTTATTCAACTAATACATTTGCTTATGTCATATCATGACATTTGTATATATACATTACTTCGCAGAAAGATTACCGAATCCGCTTCAGAAGGCATTCTGAATGGGGATTGCTCCGAAGGGCTTCGGAGCACGGACGAGACAGCTTTGAAGCACGCTCGAAAGGGCTTCGGAGCGCGAGCCAAAAGGCTTCGGAGCAAACAGTCTGCATATGAGACGTTCTTTGTATATACATTTTACTATATACAATAATCTATTTCAAAACATACTTTACATTAAAAAAGACAGAATGTTACTTTGTAACAATTCTGCCTTTACAAATAACTACTGATAAAACCTGAAAACTACCTTTTAATACTTACATCAAAAGTTTTGCTTATTCCTACCCCATTATCAGGCTGGCCGCCTCCAACAAATAACGTATATTTCCCGGAAAGTACTTTCCACACACCGTCATTCCATACAGACATCTGCCTTGGATGAACTGTCAATGAAATCTGCTTTGTTTCATGGGGCTTTAATTTGACCCGTTGAAAAGCTACCAGTTTCTTCAATGGATAGGTATAAACCGGAGTATTCTCACGATGTATATACACTTGTACAACTTCTTCTCCTGCTCTATCGCTCAGATTCGTTACTTCTACTGACAGAGACAGCGAATCTCCCGAACAAATCGCATCATTACTCTTTAAATGATTGTATTGGAAAGTAGAATAGCTCAATCCATACCCAAAAGCATATAAGGGGGAGGTTTCCAGATATTGATAAGTGCGTCCTTTCCAGATATCATAATCACTAATATCGGGCAGTTGCTCCTCTGAACGATAGATGGTCATGGGCAATCTTCCTGACGGATTTTCTAATCCGAAAATAACATTGGCCAAAGCTCTTCCGCCTTCTTGTCCTGGATACCACGCTTGCAAAATAGCAGGGACATGCTCATCTGCCCACACTGACGTCAGTGGATTACCTGTATGATATATCAGAACTACATTAGGATTCGTTTTACAAATTTCTTTTAGCATCTGCTCTTGCGCCATCGGCAAATAGATGGAAGGGAGATCTCTATTTTCGCGAGCCAATTTCCAATCACTTCCCAATGCTACTAACACAAGATCTTTTCCTGAGATTGTCTTTTTTATATCTTCCATCCGTTCCAGATGGCTAAAATCGGAAGTCAATATACAAGTTGCAGCACCCGTACGATTCACATATTCCACTTTTAATGGGATAGCTTTTCCTTTTTCTAATTGAACTTTTGCTGTATAATAATGTAGACTGTGAGAATCCCATTCGTCTAAAATCAGCACACCATCCATCCAAATGCGTATGCCTCCATCCGCATATATACCTAATATACGCTCACCACTCACCGGAGATTTCAAATATCCGTGCCAACGAATCGAAAAATTATCTTTATTCAAACGTTTATCCGGACTTTCATCTCCCCATTCAAAATTAATCGTCGTATCACATTGTTCAAAAAGAGGGTTGTCTTGTATATTTTCACTTGCTATGTATTCGGCTGTAAGTCCATGAGTTTTTTTATCAGCAGCCAATAAATACCTTTCACTAATGGGTTCCACGACAGAAGTTCCTTCCAAATAGGAAATATCTACCTGACTGCCCAACAATTCACGCACTCCCTTCAACAAAGATATGTTATTAACAGGATGACCGCTATATCCACCTAAATAGTTATTATCAGCAAAAGGACCTATGACTGCAACAGATCGAACTTTGTTTTTATCAACAGGCAAAAAGTGATTATCATTCTTCAATAACACAAGCGACTTAACAGCGGCTTCGTAAGCAAGCGCTGAGAATTCTTTTCCAGCAAGTAGCTTCTTGTCATAATGGTTATATGGAACACTTTGAATAGAATCAAATTCTCCCAACTTAAATCGAGCTGTTAAAACACGAGTCAACGCACGGTCAATGACATCTTCTGTAATCAAACCTTGATGAACAGCGTTCACTAATTTATCCCGATAAATATCTCCGCATTCCAAATCGCAACCACTATTAACACATAAAGCCACTGTTTCTTCCAAAGAGTTGACCATTCTATGTTGCCAATTCACGACTCCAATCGCTCCACAATCAGAAACAACAAAACCGTCAAATCCCCACTCTTTTCTTAATACATCACCCAATAACCAAGTAGAGGCACTTGGTGCTACACCGTTAAACGCATTATAAGAGGTCATGACGGACTGCACATTTCCCTCCTTGACACAAGCTTCAAAGGCCGGGAAATAGTATTCGTACAGTTGTTTTGTAGGAATCTGGGAAGAGATGGAGAAACGGTCATTTTCTTTATTATTAGCAACAAAATGCTTTACTGTTGCTACCGTTTTCAGATACTTAGGATGATTTCCTTGTAAACCTTGCACAAACGCAACTCCCAAACGAGAAGTTAAATAAGGATCTTCTCCGTATGTTTCTTCATTACGTCCCCAGCGCGGATCGCGTGCCATATTAATAGTAGGAGACCAATAAGTAAGTCCTTTTCCCAATTCCCGATTCTTTAAACGCGCTTCTGTAGAAATAGCAGTAGCAACTTGCTTGATCAGTAAAGTATCCCAAGTCGATGCCAAATTAATAGATTGAGGAAACACGGTTACATCACCTGCACGTGCCACGCCATGAAGACATTCGTTCCAATAATCATACGCGGGAAGATTTAATCGTGGAATGCTATCACTCCGATTGACTAACTGCCCAACTTTCTCCTCAAGTGTCATTTGAGCAATTAATTCTTTTACCCGAACAGAAACAGGTTGAGAAGGATCTCCAATAATACTTTCTTTCACACTACGGGTCTCTACGTCCCCGTCTGCATTAAAAATAACGCAATCCGCACAATCATTATTTTCTTGAGCATTTAATAAAGTGCTTATCAGCACCGCTACCCATAATAGCAAACTTTTCTTTCGCATAATTTCACAGTATAGAAATATTCAATGCAAAAATAGCGGGATCTTATAGTATAATATGATACTTTTTTAACCGTTTATTCGCTTTTCTAATCGTGGTTGACTAGAATCAAATCTAAAAAAATATGCCGGTAACAGCGAACTAATTCTCTGATACCAGCACGCATATCAATAAATCAATTTCAGATAGATTCTATATGATAATCTTTTTCTTTCGATAATTTTCTCTGAATTCTTTGGGTGAACAACCTTTTTTACGCCTAAAAATTCTGTTGAAGTTGGATAAGTTATTAAAACCGCAATCATAACAGATTTCAGCAATATTACGAGTTGAATCGACCAATAACCTGGAAGCAAATCCGATACGTATATCAATAATGTATTCGGAGAAAGTTTTCCCTGCTCTCAATCGGAAGAAACGGCTAAAAGAAACTGGCGACATGCCGGCAATATGTGCTAATGTATTTAAGCGGATCTCCTCTCGAAAATGTTCTGTAATATACTTCTGTACCTTCTGTACCTGAATACTATCGGAAAATGTTTCTATTTTAGCAAACGAAGAAGAGGATAAGATACGGGCATCTTCATAAAGAGACAGTTCATAAAGAATTCTCAAGAAATTTATAACTGCATAAAATCCTTGTTCCTCCGAAGCCAATTTATCTAACCAATTATAGACTTTCATAATAGCTTGCATCGGGAAACAGAGCCCACATTGAGCACGTTCGAACATTTTCCGAATACTACTAAATTGATTCTTATCTATAAAACTTTGAGAAAACAAAGTCGGAGAAAACTGAATTGTTATTTCTCGGATGTCTTTAGATACACACTCGTGTTGTTCCCAGACATGCTCCAATTCCTTACCTGTGATTAATACTAAATCATAATCTCCTATTATCTCTTCTGAATCTCCCACAACACGGCGTACCCCTGAGGCATGCTCCGTAAAGTTTAATTCATACTCTATATGGCAATGAATCGGATAGGTAAATTCCGTCTTTCTCCGATCGGCGATATAAAAGCAATCACGATTAGAAAGAGGAGTTATCTCTCTCATAATATTATTAAGGTTACTACTATCCATAGGCTTTTATCAATTAATATTAGCATACAAATTTATCCCGCCCAATCTTCCCTATCGAGGTTGCGGTAGCCGATGGCTTCTGCCAAGTGGGAGGAGTGTATCTGCGGACTGTTGTCGAGGTCGGCAATGGTACGTGCCACTTTCAGGATGCGGTCATAGGCACGGGCTGAAAGATTGAGGCGATTCATGGCGTTCTTCAGTAGCTGAAGGCCGTTTTCGTCGGGACGGGCATACGTGGCAAGCAGTTTGCTGTTCATCTGGGCATTGCAATAGACACCAGGGACATCGGCATAGCGCTCTTCCTGAAGTTTGCGGGCGTGCATCACACGCTGACGGATGACAACACTCGGTTCGCCGGGACGGGCGTCTGAGATCTTCTCAAAGGGAACAGGAGTGACTTCTATCTGTATGTCGATGCGGTCTAATAGCGGACCAGAGATGCGGTTGAGGTATTTCTGCACCTGACCGGGGCTGCATACACAGGCTTTCGTGGGGTGGTTATAGTAACCGCAAGGACACGGATTCATGGAGGCAACCAGCATGAAACTAGCAGGATATTCTACGTTGCACTTGATGCGGGAGATGGTAATCTTGCGGTCTTCCAGCGGTTGGCGTAATACTTCAAGCACATTGCGGCTGAATTCGGGCAGTTCGTCGAGAAAGAGAACGCCGTTGTGTGCCAAGCTGATTTCGCCGGGCTGCGGGAAGCTGCCTCCGCCCGTCATGGCAATGCTCGATATGGAGTGATGGGGAGAACGGAAAGGACGTATGGAGATGAGTCCTCCGTCTTTTCCTAATTTGCCGGCCACGGAGTGTATCTTGGTTGTTTCAAGGCTTTCTCCCAAAGAAAGCGGGGGTAGAATGGAGGGCAACCGTTTGGCCAGCATGGACTTTCCACTGCCCGGCGCACCGATAAGCAGGATGTTGTGTCCGCCGGCAGCAGCTACTTCGAGGGCACGCTTCACATTTTCCTGTCCTTTGACGTCGGCAAAATCAAAGTCGAACGTGCTTTGGCGGGCATAGAACTCCTCGCGGGTGTTAACGATGGTCGGCTCCAGTTCGCATTGGCCGTTGAAGAATTCGATGACTTCCTTCAGATTTCCTGCGCCATACACTTTCAATCTGTTTACCACGGCCGCCTCACGGGCGTTCTGCTTGGGGACGATGATGCCTTCAAAGCCCAGCTCCCTGGCCTTGATGGCAATAGGCAATGCGCCCTTAATGGGCTGCAAAGTGCCGTCCAGGCTGAGTTCTCCCATCAGCAGGTAGCGGTCGAGTTTGTCTGTCTGGATGATTTCGTTGGCTCCCAATATGCCGATTGCCAATGGCAAGTCGTATGCCGAACCTTCCTTGCGGATGTCGGCCGGAGCCATATTAATGACAAGATTGCAAGTCGGCATGCGATAGCCATTAACCTGCAAAGCTGAAATGATGCGTTGGTGACTTTCTCTTACGGCAGAGTCGGGCAAACCGACCAAATAGAACATACATCCCTTGGAACTGTTTACTTCGATGGTGATGAGGGTCGCGTCGATGCCTTGAACTGCCGCTCCAAAAACTTTAATAAGCACTGTGTGATAGACTTGCTTGAGGGTTATTTCTTCTTTTTCTTTTTTTGTTCCCGCTCCTTTATCTCGGCAAATTTCTTTTCGATGTCTGCCTCGGTAAGGTTCTTGGCTTCAATGCGGCCGGAGGGATTTATCAGTACATTGGCAGGCAAAGTGCGTATCGCCAGTTTACTAACTATCTCCGTGTTCCATCCGTTAAGGTCGCAGACTTGTTCCCACTCCAGAGTATCTGCCTTGACGGTCTGACGCCATTTCCCGCGGTCTATGTCCAGAGAGACTCCCAGCAGGGCGGCTCCTTCGTTCTTCCGCTCCTTGCGATATATACGCCGGTACATGGCATTTTCCTTGCGGCTCAACGAGTCCCATGATGCCCAAAAGTGTATCAGCAGATATTTGCTGCGGAATGTAGTGGTGCGGGTAATTTTCTTGCCTTCCACATTAGGCAACTGGAAAAAGGGAATGGCCTTGCCAATGCTTGCATCCTCTTCCTGGCGGATATTATCCAGCAGTTCGTCCACGTAGGGACGGTCTTTCAGTTCTCCGCTCATCAGGTCAACGAGTTCTTCTATCTGCTTGTAGTCCGGAGCCGGCTGCTTCACCAGATAGCGGTCTAACAGATAGATTCCTGCCAAAGATGCGGGATTGGCTTGTATGAATGTCTTTACTTCGGACTGTATCTCCTCAAGACTGCGATTGGCGTTTTCCTGCTCTTTCAGGAATGTACTCAGCAGTGTGTTATGGCTATTTCCTTTGACGTCCAGTTGCTGCAAAGCTGCTGTATCTCCTGCTATTTGTATGTGCTCCCCTTTGTCGAAATAAAGCGGATATTGCGTACCATCGCTAAACAACAGCCACGTAGAGACCAACGTATCCGTAGTCAGTTTGGCAGAGAAACGGTCGTCGCTCACAAACAGCGTGTCGATATGACTATACATCTTATCTGCTCCATACAGATAGAGCGTATCCGTCCCCAGCCCCTTGATTTCACCATCCAAGGTAACTGCCCGCTTATCCTTCGCCCCGCAAGCCGCCAGCAAGACGGCTACAAGCCCGAAACAATATATCCGGTAACTATGTCTCATGAGATATTTTATTAAATGACAACTGCACTTCCGATGAGAAGCCGCAAACTTTTTCGCGAAAATACTTCTTTTTGCGTGAATATAAAAAATCCCCGACACATTTCTGCATCGGGGATTCTTATAGTGAATGAATTAATGATTACTTCACGATGCTCATGAATTCTGCGTTAGTAAAGTACTTAGCAAATTCCAAGTCAGAAGCAGCTTTCTTTGCCAAAGAAGAATCCTTAGCTACAGCCTTCTTCAAGTTGTCTGTTACCATAGATGCATTGTTAGTACGCGCACCTACAACAGCCATCAGGTAGTCAGTGTAAGCATCCGGTTTCTCAACGCTTGCCAATGTGTTCTTTGCCTTGTTGTAATCCTTAGCCAAGATTTGAGCCAAAGCAGCACTGTTAGTCTTAGAGTCAGCGAAAGCATTAACAGCCTTGTCGTACTGGCCTTGAGCGATGTACAAGTTACCCAGTGCTTCGTTCAGTTCCTTCGTACCAGAAGCCTTAGCCAAGTAAGTTTCAGCGGTAGCCTCATCACCCTTGCTCAAAGCAACCAAGCCCATATTCAGGTTAGCCTCCGGAGAATCTTTCAGAGAAAGAGACTTCTTAATGTAACCTTCAGCCTTATCCAAGTCGCCAGCTTCATAAGCCAATCTGCCGAGGTTGTTGTAAGCACGATAATCGTTCGGAGCCTTGTCAACAGCTTTCTTGTAGATAGCTTCTTTCTTAGCAGCGTCATTAGTCAGAGTAGCAGCATACAGCAACTCTTCGATGTTCAGCTGAGAAGCATCTGTATCAGCCAAGTTAGCGATTTCTTCGTCAGACTTACCGATAACGTCATAGTTCACTGTCAGACGAGAACGACGCAACTGCGGCAAGATTTCGTCAGCCAAAGTCTTGTAAACAGAAGAGATGTTCTTGATTTCCTGCTCTCTTTGTTCAGGATCACTGTACATAGACAGAACGCGCAGAATCAGCTCTTTGTCTTGGATGTTAGACTTAGAAACCAATTCCTGGAAACCGTCCCAGTCTTCAGCTGTGTACTTCGTAGTTACGTTAGCTTCGATTTTGTCCTTCTTCAGGTTCTTGTTGACCACCTTAGCAGTGTTGTCCTGACGTTTTTCAGACAGTTTGGTGTTCAAGTCCATAGCACCATCGGGAGATGCATAAGCAGAGATTTCGATGTTCTCAATCTTCTTGTTGGCAGCATCGTTGATATTCTTCACTTCTTCATTGAACGCCTTAGCAGCCTTCAACTCACTGGAACGTACGTTAGCCTGTTGAATCAAGAACATCAACTGAGCTTCGTGCTTTTCTTTGATAATGCGTTGGAAAGCATCGTTGCTGGCAGCAGTGTTGGCGTTAGCCAATGTCTTCTCAACCATTTCAGAAGTAGAGATTACACCGTCAGCCACTTTCACAGCAGGCACTTCTACCACCTTGCTACCTACTTTAGCGTTGAACTCGAGGTAGAGTTCCGACTTAGCCATTTCAGGAACATAGTCGAAAGAAGTCTTCATGGTATATGTACCACCGGCTTTGTAGTTGATAGTTTGGTCATTACCTTCTACTTTCTCACCTTGGAATACTACAGATTCGCCTCTGGCTTCACCACCTTCCCACTTCAAGACAGGTGTTACCTCCACAACAGCTTTCTTCTTGAAATACTTTTCGGGGAACTTACCGTCGATAGTGGCGGGTACCTTACCACCGATAGCTTCCAAGACCGGAGGTGTCACTGTGAAATAGTCAGAAGACAGTTCGTCCAGTTTGTTGTTACACGAAGTCAATACGGCAACAACTGCCATTAACAATGGCAAATACAATTTTCTAGTCATCTTAGCTATAAATTAAGTTTGTAATAAAAATGTCTATTCTCAATATCTCTTTCTCTATTAATAAAGTATCTACGCTATATCAATAAAGTTCCTACACTCTTATATGTAGCACATCGCAAAGATAGAAATTCTATCGTCAAATTGTTAATAGTGCTATCAGATTTATTATAATTTAATAAAAGAGTTTCAGAATTTGACTCGCACCTGAAGCTGTAAGTCCGTTTTTTTATTATCCGTGATGAGATCATTGCCTGAACCTATCTCGTTGCGGTCCTGATAAAGAGTCTGCCCAATCTTGGCCAGCAGCATAATGCGGTTTCTCCACTCCCACCGCACACGGGCAGAATAACGGAACCCCCTGCCGGAAAACGAAGGCGTGTAGAACGTGTAAAGCAGTCCGGGCTCATAGGCATAGACGCGTGAGTCGTAGTCGTCCGTATGGAAATAAGTCCCTTGCAAGAAAAGCGACAAGGATTGAAGAAGAGTATAACCGGCTAACTGCGTACATTGCCAACCTTGCCGACGATTGAAACGATACCCTTCCCCGTCTTGCTGACGGAAATGATTGTAATCTACCGTCGTCCGCAAAGTCAGGACACCCGCCCTATAGTTCAGCCGATAGCGCAAGCGGTGATGATACGTAGGCGTAGTCACCTTGCCGCCGGTGCCCGTCACATCGCGTTCACGTTGCTTATAGCGATAGTTCAGATACATGGATAGCGTCTCTTTCGGAGCATAAAACGCCTGTGCCCTCAGCTCCATGCCCTGCGACGGCTTACTGATGCGGTATCTCCACCACGGAAAGGAGAAGAAATCTCCCGATACAAAAAAGCGCCACCCCGCCCACGGCGATGCCTCAGCAGCCACATACCAGCCGTTTTCATTCTGCACCGCACTCCCCTCGCCAAACGAATGGGCATACAACGCCCAATAGTCGTGCGAATAATAGCGGTGCAACAACAGCAGGCGATAATCCGATGACAGATTGTACTGCAAGCGGTTCAGCAAGGCATATCCGTGTTTGCCCAACGCCGCTTCGCCCGTCCACGAGAAACGCCCTGCCAGCCAGGCATAGTCGATGCCGGCATTATAGAAACGATTTCCGTGCAGATTATACCGGGCATACGGCCGCAACGTCGGTTCGTACATCCGGTTGAAGAAATAGTAAATGCCGGTCATACCGACCCGAAGCGAACGCCCTTCGTACGCCACCCGTCCACCGGCCGTTTGCAGTGAAAGACGCCTCATTTTGTCCGCCTCCTGCTGTGTACGGTGCAGACCTGTCTTATAGATGGAGGTGATGACACCCTCCTCCACCACCCCGTCCAATGTGCGGTGGGAATAGAAAGCAGACACCTGCCAACGGGGCACTAACTGCACCGTGGCGGCCGCCCCACGAAAGTAATTGTACTCATCCGTAGAGCCATGCTTGCGAATGCCTCCCGAACGGTAGCGAGTCGTAGCGATGGAGAACGACTTGCCCAACCCGAAGCTGTTACCCAGCACCAATCCCTCGCCGAAACTCAGCCGGTAGGTGCCCAAAGCCAATGTTTTCAGTCGTTTGTAGTTCTTCAGCAAGAGATAATAAGAATAGTGGTCATACCCTTTCCGGTCATGCAGGGCAAAGAACGGTTCACCGGCATCTTTCTCGCCTGCCACTCCCACCTGAAGATAGTCGCCGTATCGGAATCCGTAGCGCAGCGAATGGTAGAGTGACGGGCCGAGATACGCTTTCTCATACCCTTTCCGGGTGTAAAAAGGCACATCCATGCGAGTCAGGATCTCATGCTTTCCATATTTCCACAATTTTTCCCACGAAGGGAAACTCTTGCCAACCTCCACCGGTTTGACGCAGACAAAAGGGGACAGCCGTTCGATGGTAGTCCGGTCCATTCCTTCCACCAGTTGCAATTCGTAGAGCGTCTGCATCGGGCCTTCTATGTAGAGATAGGCCAACAGGTTTTCTACCTGTGTATCGGTCAAAAAAGGAAATTGTTCCAGTTGTTCGCGGGTGGCAGTATTCAGATTGACGGGTTCTTGCAAACGATGGGACAGTTCTTCCAGTTCATCTTCCCAATTCACCTCTTCACTCTCCATGGCAAGTTCTTCCAAATCTTCTTCCAGCAGCAACAGGTTGTTTTGATTCTGAGCGCTCGCTGCAAGCGCAGCCAACAATAGGACAAGGAAGAAGCCCCACTTTATATACTTCATAGAATGTATTGTTCTGTTAGAAATTTAGTTCCGTTGTTTCCATACCATCGCTTTTAAACTTTCGCAAAAGTACATCTTTTTCCTTTATTACCCAACCGTCCCCAAATCTACAGCTTCAGCCCTATAACTGCCAGACCTCCCCTACCCGTTTGAGAAACACAACACTCCTTTCCCCCGCAACAGAAGAAAAAGAAACGAAATTTTCATCAATAAACACTGCAAAACATAATTAATGGTGTACTTTTGCGACATGGATGCGCGGCTTAACATAGTAACACTCATCGCTTTCCTGCTGTTGGGAAGCGCAGCGGCATACGCACAGTCACCGCAGAAACCACGCGCACTCCACGAAAAACCGAAAAAGGTACACCTCACCTCCATGACCATCTACCAAGGAGACACTATCCCTTACGTCAAACTGCCCACTGTCTATATCTTCAAGCCACTGGTATTCAAGAACCGACGCGAACGGATGCGCTACAACAAACTGGTGCGCGACGTGAAGAAGGTATTGCCGCTTGCCAACGAAGTGAACCGCGCCATCATCGAAACCTACGAATATCTCATGACTTTGCCCGACGACAAAGCCCGCCAACGCCACCTGAAGGCGGTAGAGAAAAGCATCAAGGAACAATACACCCCGCGCATGAAGAAACTGACATTCTCGCAAGGCAAACTCCTCATCAAGTTGGTGGACCGACAGACCAACTCCACCGGCTATGAACTGGTCAAAGCATTTCTCGGCCCTTTCCGTGCCGGATTCTATCAGGCATTCGCCGCCCTCTTCGGTGCCAGTCTGAAAAAGGAGTACGACCCTACGGGCGAGGACGCCATGACGGAACGGGTGATTCTGCTGGTACAAAGTGGGGCGATATGATAGCTTGCTTGACATCATCAATAAGCAAACCTCTTTCCTTGAGAATATCAATTTGCTGCTCTGTGATTATGGCTTGATACGTGTATCTACCTCCCATGATTTTTTTGTAATGGATTGCCTATAAAAAATCAGGTCTAATAGATTTTACTTGATGTTTAATTTCAAGTAAGTGTATTGATGGGGAATGCCCGTTTTAACATCCGAAAATGTCCGGCTGTATTGTCCTTCTATTTTAAAATCAACCGGTTTCCGGAAAATAGGGCCATCAAACACGAATGTATGATATTCTCCGTTTTCTCCACATGCGTCTACACCTTCTGGAAGATTCTCAAAAAAGGTTCCGTCTATTATACTGCCTACGAGCTTTTCCGGCAACACAGCATTGTCTACACACGTTACAATGGCCTTGAAACCAGCTTGTATAAACTCTGTGAGAGCATCTCTCGATGACATTCCCCATAAGGGAAACATGGCAGTCATTCCTGCCTTGTTGCATTTCATTTCTCTGCTTTTACGCAATTCTTCTAAATATAAATCACCAAACAATGCGATGGTGATATGCTTTGCCTTGAAGCAATGCATATACTGTTCCATAGCCATTCCATATGCTGTGTCAGATTGCTCGGGATTGAAATAGAAAGGCACAAGCGGAATGCCAAGGGCAATTGTATGGTAAAGTGCCAATGTGGCATCTTTCCCTCCACTCCAGTTTAAATATGCTTTTTCCATGATTCTGATGATTTATATTTGCAAAAATATAAATCAACGAGATTAAATTGCGTTAATCTGCCGAAATCCGTCGGATATTCCACAGATTTTTCGCATATTTGTAGAGATTTATTCAGTTCATTAAATACATAATGACATTTCTATATGAGTGCAATTATGAAGAAGATATTCAAACTACTACTCATCTTTATAGGAAGCTTCCCCGTTTACATGCTTGTAGATTTCATCCTTTCCATGCTTATAAATGGAACGTTTGATACGGAAGACCTGATTTTTAGAGCATCTCCCTTTGCCGTTTCCTATACCTGTATAGCCGCATATAGACTCTTCAGGTCGTCCAAAGACAAGAGACAACAGGACTAATCCAACGGCTGCTGTCCTATTCGCATTGAGATATACAGACAAAAAAAGGCGTGACACATCGCCACACCGACACAAAAGCCCGGACGTGTTGAATATCCGGGCTAATTATTTCTAACTATTGAAACGTTCCAGTTATGCGCCTTTATGCGCTTCTTTCTTGTCCTGATAATTAAAATACACCACGCCAACTATAGCAATCACGGTTACCAGTCCAAACATTACTAATGCTCCCATATTTATACTCCTTTCTCTTTATCTCTTACAAGCCAAAGCCCTGCTAATAGTGTTACTATTATCGCAATAGCTCCCCCTACATATATTACCCATGCTTCTTGTATCTCTCCAAAGATGGAAGTTAACACAACTGCTGTCGTTATATACTTGGCTATATCCATTAGCCATTTCCCTAATTCCTTCTTTATAAATACAAATATAGTAAATTAATCGTTATCTCCTTTCTCTATCTTCATTTTTATAGGCATCCCGCAATGTGGGTAAACAGTTCCTTTAATTCCCTCATCAGAAACAAATAGCTGCCAACATTCTACTCCCGAAGCATCTGTTCTATATCCCATTCACATTGAAATATACATACAAAAACAGCTTGCGTTACAAGCCGTTTGCTCCGAAGCCTTTCGGAGCGTGCTTCCAAGCCCTTCGGAACGCGCTCCGAACATACTTCGCTCGTGCTCCGAAAGGCTTCGGAACAAAGCCCCGTCACAACACCTTCTGAGCGGGGATACGAGGAGATTCCCGAAAAGTAATGTATTTATACAAAGAGGAGTGCGCCATCCGTGTGCCACCCCATTACTCCGGCTCCACCTCATTAGACGACGGCAACTGTTTCCACCCCTCGCCAAAGGTGTCATAAGCATCGGTCACCACCACGAATGCCCGCGGGTCCACCTCCTTTATCTTCAGTTTGATGCCCGCCACCTCCTTATAGCTGACAACCAGAAACAGCATCTCTTTCTCCGCACCCGTATAGAGGCCGCTGCTCTTGATGCGCGTGGCTGTGCGGTCCAGTTTCTTCAGGATGTACTGGTGGAATTCCATCATATTCTTATCGCTGATGACAAATATCAGTTTATCGTTCTTCGCACCGTTTATCATATAGGCAATGACGCGCGAAGTGATGAAGATAGCTATCAGCGAGTAGAACGAGAGAAGCCACGACTGCTGTTGCCCGTCGTCCTCCGTGCCGAAGCCAAAACCAATAACCAGCAGACCGAACAGCACCACCGTGGCATCGGCCAGCATGATGGCGGTAGAGAAACGGATGTGGGCATACTTCTGTAACAACATGCCCACGATGTCCGTACCGCCCGTGGTAGCCCGATTGCGCACCACGATGCCCGTACCCGCACCGATAAGCACGGCACCGATGATGCAAGTCAGCATCAGGTGGTCGCTCATGTCCAGCACGCCGCCCAGCAACTGGGTGGGGTCCAACGCCTCGAGCGCCTCTTGCGTGGGATACACCAGGCGCGACAGGATGTTCATCACCAGCGGGGTGGTGAGCGCTACCACAATGGTACGTACGCCCAACTTCGCCCCCAGCAGCAACACGGAGAGTATCAGCAGGGGAACGTCGAACATATAGCCGAACGTACCCACCTGAATGGAAGGAAACAGATTGTGAAGCACAATACTGGCGCCATACACACCGCCCGGCACAATGTTATAAGGGTTGATGAAAAACACGAATCCCGCCGCCAGCAGCAAGCATCCGAAAAACATACTTATCCACGCACGCCACCACGCCAACGTACGGGCGGGGGCACACCAATGTCTGATACGAACACCTATCTTCTCCATAAGTTATTTCCATTTAATCATATCCGTCATACGCTGCATCGGGAAGCACAGTCAGGGCGTCCAACGTGTAGCATATTGTATATTTATGCAACAAATATACAAACTTCTACCACCACTTGCAACAGCCGGCAAGATAATTCCCGCAAAAACGACGAATGTATTCCCAAAAAAACTACCTTTGCAAAAACGAACCGGACACCATTGCCGGCGAAATATGAAATAACACATATATCTATATAATACGTATGAAAACAATCACAGTAAGCCTGCTCGTCTTAGGTTTGGGACTGGCAAGCGCCGCCAACGCCCAACACATCCCTTCACTGAAAAACATGGCAGACGGCATACATCACTGGAACTTGGAGCACGCCGTGCGCACCTATGCACGCTACACACCCGAACAGTACGAACAGATTGCTGACAATCTCATCGCCTATCAGAATCCCGACGGCGGATGGCCCAAGAACATCGACTGGCTGGCCATTCTCCCGACAGACTCCGTGTACAACGCCCTCAAGGAACGGTATAAGCGCAGCACGCTGGACAACCGGAACACATATTCACAGATAGACTATCTGGCCGAGGTATTCACACTCACCGGACAACCGCGATACAGGGACGCCGCCATCCGCGGAATAGAGTATCTCCTGAGGATGCAGAAAAAGAATGGAGGCTGGCGGGGCTGGGACGTGGACGCCATCACCTACAACGACGAAGTGACTACGGGCGTACTGGAACTCTTCCTGCGCATCAGCAAGGGGGACAGCCACTACACATGGCTGGACAAGGAGATGAAGGAGAAGATACACCGGTCTCTCCGGAAAGGCATCGACATCGTCCTGCGCACCCAGTATGTGCAAAACGGCGTCAAAACCGTCTGGGGACAGCAGCACGACAATGTCACCCTGCTTCCCGTCCAGGCACGCACCTTCGAACTGCCCTCGCTGGTGTCCACCGAAAGTTGCAGTGTCCTGCGCCTGCTGATGGAGATTCCCCACCCCGATGCGTCCGTCATAGAGGCCGTCAAAGCCGGTGTGGCATGGCTGGAGCGTTCGGCCATACAGGGCATCCGGGTGGAAAAGACAAGCATCGCGCCCGACCAAATCACCAACGCGGAATATCCCTACGACCTGAAGGTAGTGACTGACGAAAAGGCTCCGCGCATCTGGGCACGCTTCTACGAACTGGATACCAATCGCCCCTTCATGGCCACCCGCAGCGGTAAGAAAGTCTATCGGCTGGCAGATGTGGACCCCGAAAGGCGAATGGGGTACGACTGGTACACATATGCACCCGAATCTATCCTGCAAGCCTACCCGGATTGGCTGAAAAAAGTGGAAATGAAGTAGATATATGCCCGAAATGCAATATTTTTCTGCACAAAGGCATTGCGTAACTAAAAGATAATGTTTACCTTTGCAGCCTCAATTTGAGATTAATAATCATTTTAATTAAAAACACTTATGTATTTAGACGCTGCTAAAAAGCAAGAAATCTTCAGCAAGTACGGAAAGTCTAACACTGACACCGGCTCCGTTGAGTCCCAAGTGGCATTGTTTTCCTACCGTATTGCCCGTCTGACTGAGCACATGAAGCTCAACAGAAAAGATTATAGCACTGAAAGAGCTTTGACCATGTTGGTAGGTAAACGTCGTCGCCTGCTGTCTTACCTGAAAGAGCGCGACATCGAACGTTATCGTAACATCGTGAAAGAGCTCGGCTTGCGTAAGTAATCCGTTTACTTGCGGCAAACGAATGAAAAGAGAGGGAATTCCAAAGACGGGATTCTCTCTCTTTTTTTGTGTTCCGGCCTGCGGACGTCTCACCACGCCCGATGATACAGCATGTGCATCTGCAACGGATGTCCGTCGGACAGCGACGGGTGGGCAAACTCGCGCAAACGCTGCATGCCAATCTTCTGCATCACCCGTTCCGACGGATGGTTGCACAACGCGGTGAAGGAGTAAACCTCGCGAAACGGCAACTGGCGGCGGGCATACTCCAGACACGCAGATGCCGCCTCGGTGGCATATCCCCGATTCCAGCAATCGGCACGCAGGCGCCAGCCTATCTCGATACCGGGGGCAAAATCCACATCGAAATCAAAATGATGAAAGCCTACATAACCCAGAAAAGCGGCATCGTCCTTGCGCTGTACGGCATACAGCCCGTAGCCACGGATGGCCAGTTCGTCGGTGATGCGGCGGTAGAATGCCAATGTCTGCTCGTCGGTGAGCGGTGCCGGAAAGTGACGCATCACTATCGGGTCGCTGTTCATGGCGGCAAACGGAGCAATATCCTCTTCTTTCCAGTCGCGCAACAGCAGGCGGGGAGTTTCCAAATGTATCATAATCGGTCTGTCGGTTACAAATGAATAAGATTACGAATGAACGAAAACAAAAGTACGACAAATCGATAAAAAAACGCCCAAACGGCGTGGAAAAAAGAGGCGCCGGCCACAGCTGCCTGTTCAACGTGACGGGACAGTATAAAGGATTCTAAAAAAACAGGGCAATCTGCCCGTCATATGGGGAAAGATGTTATCTTTGTGGGTAAGCAGTTTTAAAATAGAGACTGACTATCAGCATGTGTCATGCTGGATGAAAATGTGAAGTATCACCCAACGAGAGAAATAAGCAGGAGATCCTTCACGTCGTTCAGGATGACAATACAATTGGCTTGTTAACTGAACAGCCTTGTGCCCTCGTTTACTTGTTAACTTGTCAACTGGTAAAAATACACAGCCTTATGCCCTCGTCAACTAATATAAAATGAACCCGAACAAAGCCCTCCTGATAACCCTGCTGCTGGCCATATCGGCCTTCGCCTTTGGCTACCGCAGCTACACACAGGCCGAGCAACGCATCGCCGCCGACCTGAGCCAGGCCCTGCAACAAACCGTCATCGCCCAACGGCACCTGTGGCTGAACACCGACAGCATCCGCGCCTACACCCATCTGCAAAAACTGATGGGAACGCCGGTCACCGTGAGCAGTGCCAATCACCTCTTTGCCGCTGCACTGACGTTAGCGCCGCTCAAGGACGTGTCGCACCTCTCCCTGCACATTCACCGCAAAGACGAGCCGCAGACGGTTGCCCGCGAAACGCCGTCGGGCTACATTGCCGGCGACACGCTGCTCTATCTCAATGCCGATAGCGAGGGTGTGACACTGGCTTTCCGCGGATATGCCCGTTGTTCGGCAGGACTCATCCTCCGTCTGGCCGACCTGACCATCCCCGCCGTGCTGATGCTTTGCACGGTGGCGTGGGGAGTATTCGCCTTTTTCCGTTGTCGGCGCACATCGTCGGTACGTCGGA
Organism: uncultured Bacteroides sp.; assembly: GCA_944320945.1. Classification (GTDB taxonomy): domain Bacteria; phylum Bacteroidota; class Bacteroidia; order Bacteroidales; family Bacteroidaceae; genus Bacteroides. The sequence continues at coordinate 45,503 of CALUJK010000096.1, forward strand.
ATACCTCCGCAATGACAGATGAGGACGAGTGTATCACGTTCGGCAATCTGACCCTCTCCACCCGCGAAGCCTGCTTCTACGACGAACGTCGCGAGAAATTGCGCCTCACCCCCATGCAATATGCCCTGATGGAGATGTTCTACCTCTCCCCCACCCGCCGGCTCTCCAAACCCGACATCTGTCAGGCGCTGTGGCCGGGCAAGGAGAATGCCGACGAGACGCTCTACACCCTCATCCGACGGCTGAAACCCGTGGTAGAGTCGCACAGCAATCTGCACATCACGACAGACCGCGGACGCTCGTATGGGCTGGAGCTGGGTACGATGTAACCCTTTCGCATGAATCTTCAAAAAACATTTAACCCTTAAAACCATAACTGTATGAAAACGTATCATTCACTCATCCTCGCCTCACTGTTCTGCCTTTGCGGTGTCTTGTCCCTCTCCGCCCAAAGCCGCAGCGAAAAGAAAGCCCGCACGGAGCAGGCCGTCCGCCAGTCACTGGAAAAGAAGGCATATACCATCGACGTCAACTACATGAATCCCCGACGCGGACCGGGACGTGCCCTGACCGACAGCTACACGCTGACCGTGCGCAACGACTCGCTCCTCTCCTACCTGCCCTATGTAGGCGAGGCATACGCCGTGCCCTACGGTGGCGGCAAAGCGCTGAACCTCGATGCCCCCATCACCCAATACACCGCTGAAGCGGGCAAGAAGGGCCGCACCACCATCTCCATCAAAACGGAGAACGAAGAGGACAAATACATCTACACGCTTACCATCTTTCCCGACGGCAGCACCACCATCCACGTACAGCCCACGCAACGGCAGTCCATCTCGTTCAACGGGGAGATGCGGATAGACGAAGAATAGCCCACAGCCGCACAGACGGCAGGGAGACCGTCTTTGTCAGCCAATTGTCAGGGAAATGTCAGACAGTTATCAGGCGATTGTCCCATGTGAGGAACAAAGAGAGGAGTAACTTCGCCGGCAAAATCCAAACAAGTTACTCCTCATCATGAAAAAAATTACTCTACTCATTACACTGCTGTTTGCCCTTGCACGGACTGTCATGGGGCAGACTGTCCAACCTGCAACTCCTGCTGCCGACAGTACCGCCCGCACCGTGACGGGCATCATCATCGACGAACAGCATCAGCCCATCGAACTGGCCAACGTCACTCTGCTGGCAACGGACTCCACCTTTATACAAGGTACATGCAGCACGGCAGACGGCCGCTTCACCCTGACGCTGCCTGCTGACAACAAGAGATATCTGCTGCAAGTCTCCTCCATCGGCTACCGCACCGCGTGCCGCCCCTGCCCCATCGACGGGGGTGATACGGGCGAATGGCTGCTACAGACGGACAACATCCTGCTGCAAGAGGCCACCGTCACCGCCCGCCGGCCGCAATACAAGCTGAAGCAAGGACGGCTGGAGACGGAAGTACGGCACACCCTACTCTCCACCCTGAACAATGCCAATGACGTATTGCAACACATTCCCGGTGTGCGCTCCTCGGACGAAGGATATACGGTGTTTGGCAAGGGGACACCCATCATCTACATCGACAACCGGCGGCTGCAAGACACCGACGAACTGGCACAGCTCTCTGCCGCCGACATCCTGCGGGTGGAACTGATAACCAATCCGGGAGCGGAATACGAGGCCGACGTACATGCCGTGATACGCATCCGCACCGTCAAGGGACGGCGTGATGGACTGGGAGGCACCATCGACTTAGGAGGTTCACAGGGACGGCGGTTTGCCTACAACGGACGCATCGGGCTGAACTATCAGCAGGGAGGATTCGCCCTACAAGCCTCGGCTCACGGCATGCACGTCAACGAACGACGGGAACAGACAGCCACGTATGACATTGCCACCGCCACCGACCGCATCTTACTGAACAACGAAGCGGACTTCAACAACCACGACCACCAACTGCTGGGCGGCGGAAAAGTCAATCTGAGCTATGACTTCAACCCGCATCACAGCATCGGTGCTTCCTATCAATATACCCGCATACCGGATTTCCGACTGGATTCCAAGTCGCAATACTCCACCCGGCGCGGCAACACGGTGCAGGACTACACCGACTACACCAGCAGCGCCGTCCAGCAAAGCACCAACCATCAACTGAATGCCTACTATCAGGGAGACGTCGGACAATTGCACATCGACCTCACAGCCGACTATGCACAAAGCACCGGTCGCTTCCGGCAAGATGCGCAGGAGATTTGTACCGAGGTGGAAACCGACACGGAGACTTACCGTGACATCAACTCGGACAACCGCTCACGCAGCCGTCTGTATGCCGCCAAGCTGATACTCAGTTATCCCGTGTGGAAAGGTACGCTGAAAGTGGGCGGCGACTACACATTCATCCGCCGGAACGACCGCTCCGTCAACCGGCAGGGCATCTTGCCCGACACGGACAGCCGCATCGATGAGAGCAAGGGAGCTGCCTTTGCCGAATATGCAGCCACCCTCGGCAAGGTCAGTGCCACAGCGGGACTGCGTTACGAACATGCCCGCTCGCGCTACTACGAAGCCGGTGTCTATATGCCCGAGCAGAGCCGCACGTACGACGACTGGTGTCCCAATGTCTCCATCGACTTCCCCGTGGGCAAAGTGCAGGGCAGCCTCAGCTACACGGTAAAGACCAATCGCCCGTCGTTCTCCAACCTGCGCAGTTCGCTGAACTACAATAACCGATATGTGTATGAAGGAGGCAATCCGCTGTTACAGCCCGAGACGGTGCACCATCTGCAACTCTCCGCCCTGTGGAAATGGGTACAGGTCAATCTGGCCTACCGCAACCGGCGGCATGCCATCATCTTTCAGACAAGGGAATGGGAGGAGAATCCGGATATCGTCATCTTCAGTTCCGACAACTATCCGCGGATGCAGCAGCTCAATGCTTCGCTGTTCCTCTCGCCTACCGTCGGATGGTGGCAACCGCAGGCGGGTGTATTCTTCACCCAACCGTTCTTCACCCTGACGAACATGGGCGAGCAGGTGCGTATGAATCAGGCTAATTTCTACTTTGTGCTGCAAAACACGTTCACCCTGCCGCGCAAATGGATTCTCTCCCTCGATGCCGATTATCAGACGGAGGGCGATATGGGTGCCATGCATCAGCTTCCTTATTGGGGGATTGATGTGGGGATTCGTCGGCAGTTCTTGGATAAACGGCTTACGGTACGCCTGCAAGCCACGGATATATTTCATACGCGCAACCAGTCGTTTACACTCCGCGGCAGTCGCATGACGTATCGCAAGGATAACCGGCCGGATTCGCGCAGTGTTTCGCTCACGCTCTCCTATCGGTTCAATGCGGCGGCACGGCAGTACAAAGGACGACATGCGTCAGAGGCGGATATGCAGCGGATGTAGGATACTTAATCGGACAGCCGTGTCACAGCCAGGCTGCTTTGCCCGATGGCCTGTGAAGATAAGATGGTGAAGCGAATGCGGGTCAACTCTTTCTGCTGCCACGAATGGAGCAGTTTCGGGTCTGTCAGCTCGATGGTTTCAACGGCCGGAGAAAGTTTCTTTTTGTCGTATTCCAATCGAAACCTGCCGGCCTCGCAGGTCAAAGTGATATTCTTCTGGCCGTCCATCTCCACCTTGCCACACGTCATCAAGTTCAGCAAAGTAGGCACTTTGCAGGCGGAGAGTTTCCAACGATCGACCATGACAAAACTTTTCTTCCGGTGCAAAGTATAACTGCGTATCCAGCTCTCGACCTGCGCTTCCGGCGGATATGCGCCGGCAATGTCTATCTGGTAGGAAACGGTTCTGCCTTTGGCCACATACTTCTGTCCGCGTGCGGCAAAACGCTTCCCGTTTTTCTGAGCCACCCCATTGATGGTGGGCAGGTTATGGTAATCGGACTGCATGGTCCATATTGTGTACCGCTCCGGCCCGAAAGTCTGGCGGGTGTAAGTGCCCACACCTACATCTATCAGCACAGGCTTGGCATTGTAGTAAAGGATGCACGAACCCACATCGTTGTGGTTGTGACTCTCTCCGTTATGTCCGCCTTTCGCTGCGAAATAAAAGCCGTCGGTCGTTCCTCTAGCATCGCGAGCCACACAGATTTGAGTGTCCTCGAACCAGTATGTGCCCACTAACGCGGCACCCGGCTGCTGACCGACGATGTCTTTATACATGAACAGTTCGTCCAATGCCGTGGCAAAATAGCCGTTCACACCATTCTTAAAATCCTGGTTCTGCCGAGCCATGTAGGCGGCAAACCGCATCATCTCTGAGTCGCCTATCCGCCGGCCAAACTGATAAAGGATGCCAGGGCTGGGGTTAACTTTGGGGGAAGAATCCGCAAAGTTCACAAAATAGCTGCCGCCCACATACACGCGATAGATGTATTGCGCCATGTTGCGCAACAGGGGGGAGTCGAAAATGTTCACCCGATTATCTGTTACCTTGGACAACAGTTCGAGAAACTTCAAGGCATAGCCCGACGCCCCACTCCAGTAAGTGGGGCCTTCATCGCAGGCTCCGTCCTCGTGATACATGCTAAAGAAGAAATCAGTGGAGCGCATCAGTTTCCACACTCCCTGCTGTACACGCTCCGGATTCTCCTCGACCAGCATCAAGGCTTGCAGCACGTTGTAGTTAATCCAAGGATTCCAGTTGTTTACCTGCTGCCCATAGAAACCCATCCACCAGTAATCATCGCGCGCAAAGTAGGGATCTATCAGCTTCGTACGGACTTCCTGCAAAATACGTTTATTTATCAGCGGACTCACCTTGTCGAACTCCTCTCTCAGGAAATAGTATGTCCATGCCATTTGCGCTCCGATGTCGCCCACTACCAGCTCAAGAGTCGGCTCATCGCGGTCAGGCAGACCGGAACGGTCTTTTTGGAAACTGAGGTGCGCCGAATGTATCCACGAAGTTTCGCATAGAAACCACACCCCGTCTATGATGGCGTCCATGAAGCGTCCCTCACCCTCTACCAATTCGGCCAGTGTCAATGCCTGCAAGGCTTTGTGATTGGCACGCCCAGTGCGAATTTCGCCGGTACGTTTAAAGGCAAGATAGTCCGAAGCCAAGTCCGGCTTCCATTCATGCTTCAGCATCCGCTCGCCGTTGCGAATGATTTTCACGGCCATCGTGGAATCTACCTGCTCCCGCCAGGCATCGCGGTCAGCATAAGCAGGATAGTCCACCCATTGCTGTTCGTAAAGAAGAGCGCGTCCTAAATCTTCATAAGAAATGGCCTGTTCGAGAAGATGTCTTTCGACAGCTTGGGTTGAAAGGCAGAAAAAGGTCGCGAACAGGATACTCGACCATCGCAAAACTTCGATTCTTTTCATCGGCAGAAATGTAAATGCATTAGAAAGTTATAATCGTCTCCACAAATGTAAGAATAAAAGTAACAAAGTGTTGCATAACGCAGAAGTTTATTCTATTTTTGTAGGCATATACTATAATCTGTCTAACTTTAGAGAGTATCATTAATTTAATACCTATGGATACCAGTAAAATTGTGGGAGAGAAAATCAAATCTCTCCGCGAAGGCCAACACATCAGCCGCGAAGAACTGGCCGAACGTTCCGGCCTCGCCATCGAACAGATAGAACGCATCGAAGAGAACATCGACCTGCCATCGCTTGCACCGCTCATCAAGATTGCACGGGTGCTGGGCGTGCGTCTCGGTACGTTCCTCGACGACCAGGATGAGACGGGTCCCGCCATCTGCCGCAAATCGGAATTACAAGACAGCATCAGTTTCTCCAACAACGCCATACAGAGCCGCAAGCACATGGAGTATCACAGCCTGTCCAAGGCTAAGGCCGGACGACACATGGAGCCATTCATCATCGACGTCACACCGACGGATGACAACGAGTTTGTGCTGTCGTCACACGAAGGCGAAGAATTCATCATGGTACTGGAGGGCATCATGGAGATAAACTACGGCAAAAATACGTATCTGCTGGAAGAAGGTGACAGCATCTACTACGATTCCATCGTGCCTCACCATGTGCACGGGTATCAAGGGCAAAAGGCAAAAATTCTGGCAGTAATATATACACCTTTGTAAATGAAGAATTAAAAATGCTGTACGAACGTACCCTCGGCCAATGGCTGGAACATTGGGCCGAAACTACTCCCGATAAAGAATACATTGTTTACTCCGACCGCAACATGCGCTTCACGTGGAGCCGTTTTAACCGCCGTGTGGACGACATGGCGAAAGGACTTATTGCCATCGGCGTGACCCGCGGGACACACGTGGGCATTTGGGCAGCCAATGTGCCCGACTGGTTGACGTTGCTCTATGCCTGCGCCAAAATAGGTGCCGTCTACGTCACCGTCAACACCAACTACAAACAGGCGGAACTGGAATATCTCTGCCAGAATTCGGATATGCACACGCTGTGCATCGTCAATGGAGAGAAGGACAGCGATTTCGTGCAAATGACCTATCAGATGCTGCCCGAACTGCGTACCTGCCAACGCGGCCACCTGAAAAGTGAACGTTTTCCCCGCATGAAAAACGTGGTTTACGTGGGACAGGAAAAGCACCGCGGCATGTACAACACCGCCGAACTGCTGCTACTGGGCGAAAACATAGATGACAATCATCTGAACGAACTGAAAGCACAAGTGACGTGTCACGACGTGGTGAACATGCAATACACCAGCGGCACTACCGGTTTTCCGAAAGGCGTGATGCTGACTCACTATAACATCGCCAACAACGGTTACCTGACGGGCGAACACATGAAGTTTACGCAAGACGACAAACTGTGCGTCAGCGTTCCGCTGTTCCACTGCTTAGGCGTGGTGCTTGCCACCATGAACTGCCAGACACACGGCTGCACCGAGGTGATGGTGGAACGTTTCGACCCGTTGGTGGTATTGGC
>CALUJK010000097.1 GCA_944320945.1 uncultured Bacteroides sp.
TAGGTATATAGCGGGAGACGGGATCGTCCAAACTTCGAATCTTCCCCTCGTCCAGGGCGATTCCCGCCAGCAGTCCGACGATGGTCTTGGTGGCGGAGTAGATGTTGGAGGTCAGCGTGTCGTTCCATCCGTCGCGGTAACTCTCGAAGAGGATGCTGTCGTGCCGGATGACGAGAAACGACACTGTCTCCAGGCTGTCCAGATAAGCTGAGTCTGCGGGAGCGAGTTGTTGATGGTTGTATTGTGCTGCCAGTGGCCAGCGCCACACATCACTGGCATTGTGGTGCACGGTGTCGCGGTGGAACGTTTGCAAGTCATCGATGACGGGCATCAGGTGGATAAGTGCTTGCCGGGCATAGTAAGGCAATAGGGCATAGCCTATGGCAAACAGTACGATGACGGCGAGCAGCCAGCGGAAAATTTTACGGTGCTTCATGATAAATCGAATGTTTTACGCGGAGCAATTTACGGTTTTCTTTTGGTCTGTGCAACTATTCCTGTCTTCGGCTCGTTGTGATTCTGCTCTTTTTCGTACTTTTGCAACTTCAATTTATTAAACACAATCCCAAACTATGAAGTCTGATATAGAAATTGCTCGTAGCATCGAGTTGAAGAAGATAAAGCAAGTGGCCGAAAGCGTCGGCATTCCCCGTGAGGAGGTAGAGAACTATGGCCGTTATATCGCCAAAATCCCTGAACATCTCATTGATGAGGAACGGGTACGGAAAAGTAATCTGATACTGGTTACAGCCATTACCGCCACAAAGGCCGGCATTGGCAAGACTACGGTTTCCATCGGTCTTGCACTGGGGTTGAACAAGATAGGCAAGAAAGCCGTCGTTGCTTTGCGTGAACCTTCACTGGGCCCTTGTTTTGGCATGAAGGGTGGAGCGGCCGGCGGCGGTTACGCCCAGGTGTTGCCTATGGAGAAAATCAACTTGCACTTCACCGGCGATTTCCATGCCGTTACCTCGGCACACAACATGATTTCGGCTCTGCTCGACAATTATATTTACCAGCATCAGGCTGATGGCTTCAGATTGAAAGAGATTATCTGGCGACGGGTGTTGGATGTGAATGACCGTTCTTTGCGCAGCGTTGTCACCGGACTGGGACCCCGCACGAACGGTGTGACGCTGGAGTCTGGCTTTGACATTACACCGGCATCTGAGATCATGGCTATCCTCTGTATGGCAAGTGATACGGAAGACTTGCGCCGTCGCATCGAAAACATCATATTGGGCTTTACTTACGATGACCGTCCTTTTACGGTGAAAGATTTGGGTGTGGCAGGTGCCATAACCGTCTTGTTGAAAGATGCCATTCACCCCAATCTGGTGCAGACCACCGAGGGTACGGCAGCCTTTGTGCACGGTGGTCCGTTTGCCAACATTGCCCACGGCTGTAATTCGCTGCTTGCCACGAAAATGGCCATGACCTTTGGCGACTATGTCGTGACGGAAGCCGGTTTCGGCGCCGACCTCGGAGCGGAGAAGTTCTATAACATCAAGTGTCGCCGGAGCGGTTTGCAGCCTCGCCTCACGGTGATTGTGGCTACTGCCCAGGGACTGAAAATGCACGGGGGGGTCAGCCTTGATCGCATCAAGGAGCCCAATATGGAGGGACTTCGTCAGGGCTTTGGCAATCTGGATAAGCATGTGCGGAATCTGCGTTACTTTGGGCAGACGGTTGTCGTGGCCTTCAACCGTTTTGCTTCCGATACGGACGAAGAGGTAGAGGCCATCCGCCGCCATTGCGAGGAAAAACTGAAGGTAGGTTTTGCCATCAACGATGCTTTTGCACGGGGAGGTGAGGGAGCCGTCGACTTGGCACAACTGGTGGTAGATACCATCGAGCGACAACCGTCCGAGCCTTTGCAACTGACTTACGAGGATAATGACACCGTGCAGGAGAAAATAGAAAAGGTGGCGTGCCGTCTCTACGGTGCCAGTGTGGTGACTTACAGCAGTGCTTCGCGCAAGATGATAAAGCTTATCGAGCGGATGGGTATTTCGCATTATTCCATTTGTATTGCCAAGACGCAATACTCTTTTTCTGCCGACCCCAAAATATATGGTGCGGTGGATAATTTCGAGTTCCACATAAAGGATATTGTTATCAACAACGGTGCCGAGATGTTGGTAGTCATCGCAGGCGAGATACTCCGTATGCCGGGATTACCCAAGTCGCCTCAGGCGGAACGCATTGACATTGTGGATGGGCTGATAGAAGGACTTAGTTAGTTGACGAGTAGACGAGTTAACGAGGCCACAAGGAATAAAAAAACTCCCTCGTGCCCTCGTTAACTCGTCTACTCGTCTACTACTCTTAATACGCAAACAACGGATATTTCTCCATCGTCTTGTTGACCTGTGCCCGTACATCGGCAATAACCTGTTCGTTATCAACGTTTGAAAGCACGGTTTCTATCATTTCTGCAATTTCCAGCATTAAGTCCTCTTTGGCTCCGCGGGTCGTGATGGCAGGCGTGCCCAGACGAATACCCGATGTCTGGAAAGCCGAACGCGTGTCAAACGGCACCATGTTCTTGTTCACCGTAATGTCGGCAGATACCAAAGCCTTTTCAGCCACCTTACCCGTCAGGTCGGGATATTTTGTACGCAGGTCTACCAGCATGGAGTGGTTATCTGTACCACCGCTCACGATGCTGAAGCCGCGATCCATCAATGCCTGTGCCAGCGTAGCGGCATTCTTCTTCACCTGCATGGCATATTCTTTCCATTCCGGTTGCAGAATCTCGTTGAAGGCAACGGCCTTGGCGGCAATGACATGTTCCAGCGGGCCACCCTGTATACCGGGGAATACAGCCGAGTCAAGCAGTTGCGACATCATTTTCACTTCACCTTTCGGTGTCTTTTTGCCCCACGGATTGGGGAAATCCTTACCCATCAGGATGATACCTCCACGGGGGCCGCGCAGCGTCTTGTGTGTGGTAGAAGTCACGATGTGGGCATACTTCACCGGATTATCCAGCAAACCGGCAGCGATGAGGCCGGCGGGGTGAGCCATGTCTATCATCAGTATGGCGCCCACTTTGTCGGCAATCTCGCGCATCCGTTTGTAGTCCCATTCGCGTGAGTAGGCAGAGCCGCCGCCGATAATCATTTTCGGGTGTTCGCGTAGGGCGATTTCTTCCATTTGGTCGTAGTCCACACGACCGGTCTCTTTGTTCAGGTTATATTCGCAGGGGTGGTAGATGATGCCCGATGTGTTGACCAGCGAACCGTGTGACAAATGTCCTCCGTGAGCCAGATTCAGTCCCATAAACTTATCGCCCGGATTGAGCACTGCCAGGAACACAGCAGCATTGGCCTGTGCGCCCGAGTGCGGTTGCACGTTTGCCCATTCAGCGCCGAAGATTTGCTTGATGCGGTCGATGGCCAGTTGCTCGCTTTGGTCTACCACTTCACAACCGCCATAGTAGCGTTTGCCGGGATAGCCTTCGGCATACTTGTTGGTCAGGCAGGACCCCATAGCCTGCATTACTTCATCGCTTACAAAGTTTTCCGATGCAATCAACTCGATGCCTTTCAGCTGACGTTGATGTTCTTTTTCGATGATGTCGAAAATCAGATTGTCTCTTTTCATTGTTATTATGGATAAATGTGGATAATAAATTTTCCTTTGGATGCGACAAAAGTAAATAAAACCTTGCAGATAAACGAATAAGTGCTAATCTATTTTGTGTCTGTGTGATACAAAAATCTTTTTATAGATTGTGCAAAAAACAGAAAGGAGCAGGTTGTGGTTATCCTTGTTTTTGTGCGATATAGAACCCGTAGCTATAATAATCTTTGTTTTCGGTGTAGCAAGTTATTTCTTGCTGGGTGCTTTCGGCAATGGCTTGGGCGGTGGGGTCGTCACCGTAGGTGTGCAGGAAGTGGGGGAGGCTTGCTTGCAAGGGTGTGTAGTAGTTCTCCATCCAGCAATCTTGGGGCAGCATGAAGTGGGCGAGTACGCGGTAGCCGGCTTCTTCCAATGCCTTGATTTTGCCGGATGCGGTGTCTATCTCCGGATAGGCTTGCGTCCAGAAGTCCTGGATGGGGCGGGGTCTTTGCAGGGTAGTCCACGAGATTTCGGAGACGGCGAGTATGCCGCCGGGCTTCAGAAAGGGTTTCCAGAGGGCGATGCCGCGGCGGAAGCCGATGTGGTAGATGGCACCTTCGGACCACAGGAGGTCGAACTCTTCTGCGGCAAAAGGCAGATTGTCCATGGAGGCGCACAGTGGCGTGATGTCGGCAGATAGATGTCTGTGCGAGACGGTTTCCTGAAGCCGGTCGAGAAAGGCGGGGAGGAGGTCAACGGCAACGATTTCGCCGGTCAGCTCCTGTGCCAGTGTCAGAGTCTGTGCACCGGTGCCGCAGCCGATGTCGGCCACTTTGAGGCGGCGGCTCTTATCGATGCCGGAAAGGGTGAGCGCCAACCGGGTGGCGGCGTCGCTTCCGGGGCCTTGACGGTGGTTGCTACCGTGCAGCTTGCTCAATAGGGTCAGTTCGTCCATAGGGCAGTGTCAGAAAAAGATTCCTAATGAGAAACTCAGAACGTTGTCACGCCGGTGGAAGCGAATCTGATTACTGGGGTCGGGTTCGCTTCCCGCGTTATTCTCGATGGCCGGCGTATAGCTGACGCGCTTGGAGATGTTGTGCAGCCCCAAGTCGTAGCGGAAGTCAAAGAATACGCGGGAGATAGTGACGGCTACACCCATGACAAAACTGATGTTGATGGGATAGAGATCTTCGTTGATGTCCTGTTGGTCGAAGTTCTCGAAGGTGGTTTCGCTCTGTTTGTCCCAAATATATCTGAACTTGGGTCCTCCGAACACAGCAAGGCTGTAAGGCCCTTCCTTAATGATGTTGTAGCCGTAGATGACGGGTACCTCGAAACTGTGGATGGAGGAGGTGACGGAGGCGTACTGGATAGTGCCTTGTTCGGTAGTGGATTCTTGGGTTAACGGTTTTTCGAAAGTGATGTTACACTGGTTGATAGTGTAAGAAATTTCCGGTTGCAGAAAGTGACGTTTGAAATTGATGCGCATGAATACGGAGCCGAAGTAGCCGATTTTGTAGTTGTTTTGCACTTCGTTAATCTTTACGCCGTTGATGGTGAGATCGGACACAGCGAATAATGTAGAGGTGAATCCTCCCTTGATACCGAAATTGATGTGGCGGTTGTGGGGGGATTTCAGGGTGTCCGTACGGAGCGGGAATCGCTGTTTGGCCATGCAGGTCAGACTGACGGTCAGCATAACGAATATGACGAGTGCTCTGTGCATCATTCTTGCTTTTTCTTTTTTTCGACTGACCAGCCGAATTTTCCGATTTTTGCTCCCAAGTCATAGTAGTTGCCGTGCACATACACTAGCGGATTGGTTTCGGCCAGTTCCAACTTGCCGGTATCGGGGTTCAGGTGGTCTGTTTCGGCACGTACGTTTACCACATCGGCGATAAACATATCGTGTGAGCCCAGTGAGACAATCTCCTTGACACGACACTCGATGCACAGTGGGGATTCCTCAATAAGTGGCGCGCTGACTACCGAGCATTTGCCCGGTGTCAGGTGCATCTCTTCGAACTTGTTGAAGTTGCGTCCCGACCGCACTCCGCACCAGTCTGTGGCGTATGCCATGTCTTTCGTCGTCAGGTTGATGACGAACTCCATGTTCCGCCGGATGATGACGTATGAATGGCGTTCGGGGCGTACCGATATGTAGCACATCGGAGGGGTGGAACAGATGGTGCCTGTCCATGCCACGGTCAGAATGTTATACTCTTCCGGGGTGCTGCCGCAACTCACCAGCACGGCGGGTAGAGGGTAAATCATTGTACCGGGTTTCCAGTCCTCTTTCATGGTTTCTCCTTTTCCTTATTATAATATGGTTATCTCGTCCCGTTTCTGTTCTTTCTCACAGTAGTGGCACTTGATGACGCAGTTCTCTTTGTCCACCACATGGAAGCGTGTCGGCATAGGCTCGTTGTTGGTGATACATTTGGGATTGGCACACTTCACGATGCCGCATAGTTCGTCCGGCAGTCTGACTTCGCGCTTCTCCACCACTTCATAGTTGCGGATGATGTTCAGTTTCACGTTGGGGGCGACTACCGCAATGCGGTTAATTTCGTCGTCACAGAAGAATTTGTCTGCCACCTTGATGATGCCCTTCTTGCCCAGCTTCTTGCTGTTGAGGTTGAAACCGATGGTGATGTTGTTCTCCATCTGCTTCAGTCCTAAAAGTGATACCACGGTGAACAGTTTTTCAGAGGGAATATGGTCGATGACGGTACCGTTCTCCAAAGCGGCTACCTGTAGTTCCTTTTTATCTTTTTCCATAGTGCTATTACAGTATTTAGTTTGTCCGGGGATTAAAGTATCGGGTGTGAGAAAGCATCTTTCTGAATATCTTCCAACGTGATGCCCAGTACGTCGCACAGAATGGCTTCGCGGGCATACAGACCATTTTGTGCTTGCTGGAAATAGTAGGCTTTTGGGTTGTCATCCACATCGTAGGCTATCTCGTTGACTCGTGGTAGCGGGTGTAGAATGCGCAGGTTGGGACGGGTGTGTTGCAACATGTCATTGCGCAGGATGTAGATGTTTTTGACACGCTCGTATTCCATCAGGTCAGTGAAGCGCTCGCGCTGTACGCGGGTCATGTAAAGGATGTCGGCATCGGCTATGGTCTCTTCATTAAAGTCGGTATGCTCAATGTACTTGATGTTGTGCTCGCGGCAGTATATCTTGTATTCCTCCGGCATCTTCAATTCTTCAGGAGCCACAAAGTGGAAAGTGGGGTTGAAGTGGCGCATGGCCATGAGGAGGGAGTGAACGGTACGGCCGTATTTCAGATCGCCCACCAGGAAAATGTTCAGATTTTCCAGTGTGCCTTGCGTTTTGTAGATGGAGTAAAGATCGAGCATGGTTTGTGACGGATGTTGGTTGGCTCCGTCGCCGGCATTGACGATGGGTACGTCGGTTACCTCACTGGCATATCGTGCCGCACCCTCCAAGTAGTGGCGCATAACGATGATGTCAGCATAGTTGCTTACCATCTTGATGGTGTCTTTCAGCGTCTCTCCTTTGGAAGAACTGGTCGCTTTGGGGTCGCTGAATCCGATGACACGTGCCCCCAAGCGGTTGGCAGCCGTCTCAAAGCTGAGTCGGGTGCGTGTGGAGGGTTCAAAAAACAGGGTGGCTACGACTTTTCCGTGTAGCAGGTGGCGATTGGGGCATTTCTCAAACTCTTGTGCCATTTGAAGCATATAGAGAATTCTCTCTTTACTATGTTTGGCAATGGTTACTAAACTTCTGTTCTCCATATTGTTAGGTGTGTTTATACTTATCGAGAGTGTAAAGGTATGGAAAATAGTTGGGCTTTGGAAATATCGGGAAGGATTATTTTGTAAGGGAATGTCAAGAAAAGTGGCCGGTAGGCTTGGCATTGGTAGAAAAATCTAAATTCGTGGTAGAATAGTGGGAGGAATAATATAAATTCTATTACCTTTGTCACGTTTATTTTATAGATTTAAGAAGCACGTTTTTGTGTTTTGATTGACGAGTTATTAGTTATGATAAAGAAAGTAGTAAAGACTCTTTGGATTCTGTTGGCCTTAGGGGTATTGGCATGTTTTTTCCTGTTTTTGGGCATCTCAAAAGGATGGATTGGCTATATGCCACCGGTGGAGGATTTGGAGAATCCCAATTATAAATTTGCTGCCCAAGTATTTTCTACGGATGGGAAGGTGCTGGGAACTTATTCGTACAGTACGGAGAATCGTGTTTATGTGGGTTATAATGAGCTGTCACCCAATCTAATCAATGCCTTGATAGCAACGGAGGATATCCGTTTTGCCGACCATTCCGGTATTGATGCCAAAGCGTTGTTTCGTGCGATTATAAAAAGAGGTATTCTGATGCAGAAGAATGCGGGTGGCGGTAGTACCATTACGCAGCAGTTGTCCAAGCAGCTCTTTTCACCCAGTGCAGACAACGTAATGGAGCGCTTGTTCCAGAAGCCCATCGAGTGGGTAATAGCCGTGAAGCTGGAGCGCTACTATACGAAAGAAGAAATCCTGACGATGTATCTGAATAAGTTCGACTTCCTGAATAATGCAGTGGGCATTAAGACGGCTGCTTATACCTATTTTAATTGCGAGCCTTCCCAGTTGAAGATAGAGGAGGCTGCTACATTGGTGGGGATGTGTAAGAATCCTTCTTTGTACAATCCGTTGCGCTTTAATGAACGGTCGCGGGGACGCCGTAATGTAGTGCTTGACCAGATGCGTAAGGCGGGCTATCTAACGACGGCGGAGTGTGATTCTTTGCAAGCTTTGCCGTTGAAGTTGAACTATAACCGTGTGGACCATAAGGAAGGTCTTGCCACCTATTTCCGTGAATATCTGCGCGACGTGCTGACTGCCAAGAAACCGGACAAGTCTAAATATCGCGGCTGGCAAATGCAAAAGTATTACGAGGATTCGCTGGATTGGGAAAACAATCCGCTGTTTGGCTGGTGTAATAAGAACAAGAAGAAAGACGGTTCGACGTATAACCTGTACACGGACGGTCTGAAGATTTATACCACGATTGATTCGCGTATGCAGCAATATGCGGAGGAAGCGGTGACGGAGCATCTGAAGGAGTTACAGGGCTATTTCTTTAAGGAGAAAAAGGGCGCCAAGAAGGCACCTTATACATTCCGTCTGACGCAAGAGCAGGTCGATGAGATATTGGGACGGGCCATGCGGCAGTCTGACCGCTATCGTATTATGAAGAAAGCGGGAGCTACGGAGGCCGAAATAAAGAAGGCTTTCGATACGCCGCAGGAGATGTCGGTATTCAGTTGGGACGGTGTGAAGGATACGGTGCTGACGCCAATGGATTCCATCCGTTATTATAAGTACTTCCTGCGTGCCGGCTTTATGTCGATGGATCCGCATAACGGACATGTAAAGGCGTATGTGGGCGGTCCTAGTTATCATTACTTCCAGTATGACATGGCAATGGTGGGACGCCGGCAAATCGGTTCTACCGTGAAGCCGTTCCTTTATACCTTGGCTATGGAGAATGGCATATCACCTTGTGACGAAGTGCGTCATGTGCAATACACGCTGATTGATGAAAACGGCATACCGTGGACACCGCGCAATACGAGTAAGAAGTTCTTGGGCGAGATGGTGACCGTGAAATGGGGATTGGCTAATTCGGACAACTGGATAACCGCTTATCTGATGAGCAAACTGAATCCGTATGCGTTGAAGCGGTTGATACATAGCTTCGGCGTGCGTAATAAGGAAATCGTACCGTCTGTATCACTGTGTCTCGGACCTTGCGAAATTTCGGTGGGCGAGATGGTGAGTGCCTATACGGCATTCCCGAATAAAGGTATCCGAGTGGCACCGCTGTTTGTGACGCGCATTGAGGATAATGATGGAAATGTGCTGGCTACTTTCGCTCCCAAGATGCAGGAAGTGATTAGTGTTTCCAGTGCTTATAAGATGCTGGTAATGCTGCGTGCGGTAATTAATGAAGGTACGGGACGACGTGTCCGTTTCCGCTATGGCATAGAAGCCGATATGGGTGGCAAGACGGGTACTACCAATAATAATTCGGATGGCTGGTTTATGGGATTCACTCCTTCACTGGTGTCTGGTTGCTGGGTAGGCGGTGAAGACCGGGATATCCACTTTGATACCATGTTGCATGGTCAGGGAGCTTCAATGGCATTGCCTATCTGGGCAAAATATATGCAGAAAGTATTTGCGGATAAGGACTTGGGGTATAGCCAGGCAGATACATTCCTTTTGCCGAAAGAATATAATCCTTGCGGAGACGATCTGAATGTGTGGGAACAGGACGAATTGCAACCGTCTGTTTCGCAAGGCGGGTTAGATGATCTTTTCAATTAAGGAGGAAATGACATATATAATAAGTTTAGGAAGTAATGAACAGCGTCACGAAAATCTTGATGAGGCTCGTCGGCGTCTAAAAGATATATTTCCTGATGTATGCTTTTCGACAGAGCAAGATACTGAACCGATTATGATATGTAGATCGGTTCCTTTTGCTAATCAGGTGGCACGTTTTCATTCTGATATGCCATGTCAACAAGTTCTTGCGTACCTTAAGGCTATTGAATGTAAAGTTGGACGTATGCCTGATGAAGTATGCCGGGGGATTGTCCGTATGGATATTGATTTACTGATGTGTGATGATGTAGTTTATAAACCGATGGATATGGAGCGAGGATATGTGCAGGTCGGATTACAAGAATTAAAGGAGAAAGAAAAGTAGGAATCTGATGGAACTAAATGTGTTTATATCATTTTGTGCATGGGGTGGAGAAATAGATAAGTTGGGTCAAATCTTCAAAGATGGATTTGGGCTGGATCAATGGAATTGGTTGGTACTGGTGACTTTTATCGTATCTGTTCTTTCTTTATGGTATACAATGAAAACTGTTGTAAGCGTAAAGCGAGAGGCCGAAAAAGATCGTATAGATGAAGAGTGTCAACGTTTGTTGTTGGTTGATATTGTGAGGCATCTTTATCGCAATAAAGTTTGTACGCTTGCCATGCAATATAAATATATGCAAGCAGAAGGTAAGAAATACCCTTCTGATGAACATTTTTTGAAATTGGAATTGTTACCAAAGGATCTTTATTTAGAGCAGTTTTATAAAGACCCACAGAAATTCAATTTACTTCATGAACTTGAAATGCTTCTTCGGAATTATAATATTGAGGTGGAGGTAGCGCAACGGCATTTTTTTGATGCACATATAGATGAAGAAACAAAAATGCGTGATTTTTCTACACTTAACTTCAAGCCGGGATATTTGACTGTTCGTATTTTGGAGGCAATGGACAAGTTATGGGACAATAAGTTGTTTGAGTATGAAGGCTCCTGTTTTACACATCGCGAAAAAATGGTTCATGAGATAGAGAATGCGCATAATCAAAATAAAGAAAAGAATTTGATGCCTACAAATCTTATAGAGTTTTCTTTTTTTGCCAATGAAGAGGAAGATGGTTTTGTTACAAAGATATTCTCAGATAAGGAGAAATTTTTAGGCATGCTTCAAATGGATGTTTCTATAGAATGTGGTCGAAATAAGAAAGGTGAAGAGAAAATTCATTTGATACCGTATGAAAGAAGATGATGGAAAGCAACTAATTTTGTTATTAATATATATAGAAAAGATATTCTTATGAGATATTTGTGTACATATGTAGTCCTACTTTTGGGAACATGTTTTAGTTTGAGTGTTTCTGCACAAGAGGAAAAAGGCAATTTCTTCTCTAAAGTTAAGAGTGCTTTTACTGCGGATATTACCATTGGCACCTATACATTTAAAGATGGTTCCGTTTATACGGGAGAGATGAAGAATCGGCGTCCGAATGGCAAGGGACGTACTGTCTTTAAGAACGGTGATACTTATGAAGGTGAGTATTCCAGAGGTAAGCGTCATGGATATGGCGTTTATACTTTTCCGGATGGTGAGCGTTACGAAGGGCAGTGGTTTAACGACCAGCAGCATGGACGTGGCGTTTACTATTTTGTGAATAATAATCGTTATGACGGTCTGTGGTATCAGGATTACCAGCAGGGTGAAGGAACGATGTACTATTATAATGGTGACATTTACCAGGGAAACTGGGAGCAGGACAAGCGTGAGGGAAAAGGTACGTACACCTGGAAGAATGGCTCACATTATACCGGCTCTTGGAAAAATGACAAGAAAAGTGGAAATGGCGTATTGGTGTGGAACGATGGTTCGCGCTATGATGGTGAATGGCGCGAGGATGTTCGTTGGGGCACCGGTACTTTTGAATATGCCAATGGAGATAAATACGTAGGCGGCTGGCGCGATGACATGCAAGAGGGAGAAGGAGTTTATTTCTTCCATAACGGCGACCGCTACGAAGGTTCTTATCTGCAAGGTGAGCGTACGGGCCATGGCGTGTACTATCATGTGGGCGGAGATAAATATGTGGGCAATTTCATGAAAGGAATGCAGGACGGTCAAGGTACCTTTACGTGGGCTAATGGAGCCGTTTATGAAGGTGAATGGAAGAATAACTTGCGTAACGGTCAAGGTACTTACCGGTGGAGCAATGGAGATACGTATGAAGGTGAATGGCAAAATGATAAGTTTCACGGGCAAGGTGTATTGCGCCATATGGACGGGTCTTTCTATCAGGGAGGATTTGTTAACGGTTTAGAGGAAGGCAGTGGCGTCCAACAGGATAAAGATGGGAATCGTTACGAAGGTATCTTTAAGCAGGGATTGCGTGACGGTCCTTTTATAGAAAAAGATAAGAATGGTAAGGTTACCCGTCAAGGCATGTATAAGATGGGACGGTTGCAGCTGAATAATTGATAAATAAAGATTAGCTCTACATAGTGAGCAGATGTAATGAGAATAAAATAGGCGGATGTGGTAAATTCATATCCGCCTATTTTAATGTCTAAAGAGAACTCGTTTAATTTTCTTCTTCTTCTTTATCAGATAATATATTGTGAACTGATAGATTCGTTGTTTACTACTCGTCGGATGGTTTCGGCAAACATATCGGCAATGCTTAATTGTTTAACCTTGGCACATTTCTTTGAGTAAGGAATACTGTCGGTGAATACAATTTCTGTCAATCCGGATTCCTGTACACGGAAAGAGGCAGGGTCGGACATCACGCAGTGACTGGCTATGGCACGTACGGACTTGGCACCGGCTTCCAACATGATATTGGCTGCTTTGGTAATGGTGCCGGCAGTATCTACAATATCGTCGATAAGAACAACGTTTTTGTCTTTCACGTCACCGATGATTTGCATGGATGCTACGACGTTGGCTTTTTCGCGTGTCTTATTGCAAAGCACCAGAGGAACACCTAAATATTTAGAGAAAGTGCTGGCACGTTTTGAACCGCCCACGTCCGGTGTGGCAATAACCAAATCTTCCAATTTTAAAGATTCTATATACGGAAGGAATACTGCCGAAGCATACAGGTGGTCTACTGGTATGTCGAAGAAACCTTGAATTTGGTCAGCATGAAGATCCATCGTAATTAGTCGGTCGATGCCTGCCACGGACAACAGGTCTGCCACCAGCTTGGCGCCAATCGACACACGGGGTTTGTCCTTGCGGTCTTGGCGTGCCCAACCGAAATAGGGAACTACGGCAATAATGCTTTTTGCTGATGCACGTTTAGCTGCATCGATCATCAGCAGCAGTTCCATCAAGTTGTCGGAGTTGGGGAAAGTGGACTGTACGAGAAATACGTTGGCGCCGCGGATGGATTCTTCGTAAGATACGGCAAACTCGCCGTCAGCGAAGTGGGTAATATTCATTTTTCCAAGGGGGCAATTAAGGCTAGAACAGATTTTCTCTGCTAAGTATCTCGAGTTGGTTCCCGAAAATACCATAAAAGGTGCTTTTTCGCTCATGTTGTAATAGATATTACTGGATGTTAATTTTCGCACAAAGGTA
Source organism: uncultured Bacteroides sp. (assembly GCA_944320945.1). Lineage (GTDB taxonomy): Bacteria > Bacteroidota > Bacteroidia > Bacteroidales > Bacteroidaceae > Bacteroides. The sequence continues at coordinate 13,505 of CALUJK010000097.1, forward strand.
TGAATTTCTTATTACAATCTATCATACTTATTGTATAAAAATGAAAACTGACCTATAAGAGCCTGCTTAAACAGGCTCTTATAGGTCAGTTGGTAATGACTACCGGAAAATATTCCTTGAATAGAGTTTCGGCACGTGACAACTGCTCAGGAGTATTTTCAGTGACACCTTTCAGCTGATATTCCCATCCCATGGCTTCATATTTATGCACGCCGAGACGGTGATAGGGCAGTATTTCTACACGCTGTATGTTGTGATAGCGGCCGAGTGCTTCACCCAAGGCGCGGATATCTTCTTCGTAGTCGGTATATCCGGGCACGAGGACATAGCGCAGCCAAAAGGGACGGTTGTTCTGTTCCAGCCAAGCGGCGGTGGCAAGTGTCGTCTCGTTACTGTGTCCGGTGAGACTGCGGTGACGGACGGGATTGTATTGCTTTACATCCAGCAATACAAGGTCTGTCAGGCGGAAGAGTTCTTCCACAGCCGGGGTATGAACGCCGCCGTTGGTGTCCAAACAGATGTGGATATCATTGTTCTTAAGGCTCTTGAAAAGCGGGATAAGTGCTTCTGCCTGAAGCGTAGGTTCACCGCCTGAAAATGTGATTCCTCCCCGGCGTCCGTAGAATGGCTTCTGGCTGTCGGCCATTTGCAGGATGTGTTCGGGTGTAGTGAGTGTGCCTCCACAGGTGTCGATTGTATCGGGATTGGCACAATAGAGGCAACGGAACGGGCAGCCTTGCAAGAAAACGACGAGCCGGATGCCCGGCCCGTCGAATGTACCCATACTTTCGTAAGAATGTACGCGTATCATGTTAGAAGTAGTTGTCTTCATGTCCGATGAGTTTACATACGTTCGTGGAAAGAACGGCTGATAACTTCCAGCTGATGTTCACGGCTGAGCTTCGTGAAGTTAACCGCATAGCCGGACACACGAATCGTAAGTTGCGGATATTTCTCCGGATGCTCCATAGCGTCTTGCAGCATTTCGCGGTTGAGGACATTCACATTCAGGTGGTGAGCACCTTTGGTGAAGTAACCGTCCATCATCGTCACCAGATTGTCTACGCGCTCTTCCTGAGTCGGTCCCAAAGAACGGGGGATGATGGAGAACGTGTTGCTGATGCCATCCTGTGAGTCGCGGTAACGTAGTTTGGCCACGGAGGAGAGTGATGCTATGGCACCGTTCTTATCTCTACCATGCATCGGGTTGGCACCGGGGGCGAAGGCTACTCCCTTGGCACGACCGTCAGGAGTGGCACCGGTCTTCTTGCCATACATGACGTTAGAGGTAATTGTAAGCAGAGAGAGCGTCGGACGGGCATTCTTGTAAACTGGCAATTTCTTCAATTCTTCGCTGAAGTAATAAACCAAGTCTACTCCCAGATGGTCTACTCGGTCATCATTGTTGCCAAAGCATGGGAAGTCACCCTCTATGTCGAATGCTTCAGTCAGGCCGATGTCGTTGCGACGGGCAGTGACTTTTGCATACTTGATGGCGCTGAGTGAGTCGATAGCGATGGAAAGTCCGGCTACTCCGTATGCCAAGTTGATGCGGGGATTCGTATC
>CALUJK010000098.1 GCA_944320945.1 uncultured Bacteroides sp.
GTCATGTCGCGGGCGGTGAATCCGATAATACGCCGGAAACGATCGCAGATGGGAATCACGGCACGTCCCCTGTATCCATCGTAGTAGTTGCCTTTTTCATTCCGTTTCAACAAGCCCATCTCGTTCATCAGTTCCATGGAAAGACCAACAGAGCGGGCAAACTTCAGCAGGTCATCCCATGTGTCGGGAGCATATCCAATACCTATCTCCTCCACATACTTCTCGCCCCATCTGCCCACAATATAGTCTCTAGCGGATTTGTTGGCGGGCTGTTGCATATTCTGACGGAAGTGTTCGGCACACTTCTCGTTGATGATGTACATGCTCTCCCGCTTCATGCGCTGCTGCTCTTGTTCGGGTGTCAGTTTGTGCTCTTCCACCTCGATGCCGTACTGGTGTGCCAGCTTGCGCACGGCTTCCGGAAAGCTCAAGGTCTCATGTTCCATCAAGAAACCGACGACGTTACCGCCCCGTCCGCACCCGAAACAGTGCCAGGTACCGCGTGCCGGATTTACACAAAAAGAAGGTGTATTCTCATGATGGATGGGACAGCAAGCCCAATACAATGCCCCTTTCTTTTTTAACTCAACGTATCGACCAATCACATCTACCGGATCGGCACGGTCAAGCAGCTGTTCAATAATCTTTTCGTCTATCATAGGTATATATATGTCGGTTATCTTTTCAATATCACAGTCCCGTACCCTTCGATATATTCGATGTAATAGACACCCATATTCATGTACTCTAATTCACGGATAGCCGTGCAGGCACAATGCAAGAACAATTCGTAGTTCTCAGGCCGCACTCTGTCCGTCACCCGGAATTGGCTGCCGGTCTTCATCTCCATGAGGTAAAGGAATACCTGATTGTAATAATCGGTCAGCTCATGCCAGCCTATTTGGGCGGCGCATGGAGTTATCCAATCATTGGAGTTTGTCAGATATATGGTAAGGTCTTTCATGGGTACAAAGGAAAAGGTTCGCAATCAATTGATACAGGACGGATTTTCATCTGCCCTTGCCCCCATGTAGTTGTATGGAGACCCGTTCCTCTGATTGTTCTCCCACTCTTCCTCCATCATCGATGCAAGAATCTCTGCCTCCCGTTCGTGGTCTTCGAAGTATGCATTCGCCGAATCGAACAAATCAGAATCACCCTCGCATCCACTATTCTCCAGTCCCCACTTATCCATCCGACCGAGGTCTCCGGTTGTAAAGTACATAGTGTCTCTCTTGCCGTAGAAGTCGACCGTCACATAGTAACCTTTTGGGAAAATCTCGTCCTCGTCATCATAATCCCATTCACTCAAGAACAAATCGGCAATAACGACATTATCATTCAGTTTTCTCATTGTTGTTTTCATTTAAATATTTATTAATACTATCAGCCATAAGTGCGTTGAAGTCGAAGCCCTCGTCCGGATACTCGACGATAACCGTCTCCATCTCCGTACCGTTCTCGTCCGTAAAGGGAATTCCCCGCTGGATGTGGACGGGCAGGCGGTTCTGCCGCACTTCGTCTATCAGCTTTTGGGGCAATCCTGCGTGGATGTCAAATTCCTGCTTCATAGGTGCTCCTCCATCAGTCTGGGTATGTCCTCCATCAGCCGCTCCAGGCATCCGTTGCGGTCCCCGTCGCACTGCACGACGATGGCGCTGAAATCCTTATCCAGTTGCTTCACTTCTTCTACATGCACATAGTCTAATTGGTCTATGGCATCCACGAATGGTAGGTAGCTGCGCAGCCCGAAACCACAGTTGCAGCACATCACGCCGGCTTTGTCCGGTCGTGGAATCCAGATGCGGTACTGCCCATCGTTCGTGCTGATGCTGGCATACCCGCGCGGGTTAATTCTGTCAATCGTAATCATAATGTTCTACTATTAATAGGTTAGTAAATCGTCTTCAGTTCAGGGTGTACCCGTCCCGTACCACCGGACGGCTTTATAACCATCCGGCGGCATACTCCCAAAGCCTCCCCATCATGGGGGAGGTTAGTGGGGACTTGTAGGTTGTTCTTTCTATGATAGATATGCCGGCAGCACCGTCGCGTCCGGATGGCGCCGGATGAAGGCCAGCGTGTTCCGCATCCGTTTCTCGGCGCGCACGTGCCGGTGCCAGGCCTGCTTCTCCAGCCATTTGGCGTGGACGCGCTCAATGAGCTGCGGGTACGACGTGGCTCCCATCGTGTAGCCCACGCCGCTGATGTTGAACGTTCCGGTGACCGTCGCCCCTTGTGCATTGGGCGTCCGTCGGTAGCAGATGTGGCAGTCGTGCAGGTCCATGCCCAAGCGGGCAAAGTCAGTGTAGGGATTGCCGGTAAGGCAAATGGAAGTGGTACCCGTTTCGTGGGCTGACGTTCCGCGGCCGATAGGCAATGCGGCGTTGGAATTGTTGGTGTACTGTAACATAATAAAAACAAAAAGTATCTGTGCCTGTCCCGTTGCCTAACACATTCACCAACAAATGCTGTACGGCCATTAAGCCTGTACACGGGGGTACACAGATACCTGTATAAGGTTGTACAATAAGTGCGGACATAAAAAATGCCTGCATGGGTAAATGCAAGCTCGCGTCCTGCATTTGTTGGTATATAAATATAATTGTTAGGCACTGCAAACATACGGTTTATTTTTTAATTGTCAAAGGGTTGCGGGGAAAAGTTTTGGTTGGAATGGTTACTGTTTGTTTTTCACTTTCAGCTGACCGTGCTTTCTGTAGAGCGGATTAAATATTTCGCTGCATAGAATTGTGTCATAGACTTGCTCGTAAGTGAACTCCGGGAACTGCTCGGCTATCTGCGGAATTGTCAAGTCCTGTTTGATGAGATTTGTCATTTTTTTCTCATCTACTTGTACACATTTGAACGGCTCTTCTTTATAACTGTATTGTCTATAACGGTTTTTCTGCTTCTCAATCTTCAGTTTCGTCGCTCTGAGTTGTCCGCCATCTTTCTCGAACTCATAGCATTTTCTAATCACAAGGTAACGTGCCATTGTGTTGCGGTCAACACCAAAATCGCGAGCGAGCCGTCGTACGGGTACGCCCCATTTAAACCGTTCTTCTATTGCCTGCCTGTGTGGGTCGAGTTTAAGCATCTCGCTTTCTTTTCCGATAGGCCGGCCAAGCAATACCCCCATCTTCATACGAAGTTTAAGCCCTTCTTTCGTGCGCTGTCGTATCATCTGCCTCTCAATTTCCGCTGAAAGCCCGAAGGCAAAGGCCAAGACCTTGCTCTGTATGTCGTCACCTAATACAAACTTGTCTTTTACCGTATATATGATGCACCCCCGTTCCATGCAGAAGTGAAGTATATCCATCACCATGTACAAGTCACGGCCAAGCCTTGAGATTTCGGAGCTTATTATGACATCACCTTTTTGAAGAAGTTTCAATAGAGGTCCGAGGTTTCTCTTGTCAGGGTCTTTCCCACCGGACACACCTTCATCTGTGATGTATTTTTCTATCACCCATCCTTTATCGGAGGCAAATTTGTCCACCCCTTGCTTCTGCGAGTTCACATCCTGCTCGTCCGACGAAACACGTAAATATCCGTATATCATAACACTGCATTTATGAATTGCATGGCTTCTCGACCATAATGTTTTTCTATTATCTCTTTCATTGACATATATTCCCATTCTTCCGGGTAGATTCTCTTCAGCTCTCTGTCAAGGGCGACGATGTCTACTGTCACATAGCGATTCACTACGCACATCAGTCCATCTTTCACGCCTTCCATCCTGATGTCAGGCAGAAGACGGTGAAAATCTTGATGGAACAAAAACATATCCGAAAGTTTATATCTCTTATTCACTTGTACTATTCCTTTACCCGTTCAACACATTCCATTCTCGCACGTCCCGTCCGGTACCGGCAGAACTGGTAATCATTCGCCATCTCCCCGCCCACGAACAGACACAACAAGAACGCCGCCCCAATCTTCCGTTTCAGCGGCGACAGACTGAAACTGATGCCGAACGTCGTGCAGAACCACCACGCCGACAACTCGTTTATCTTGCCGATATGTAGCTTCCTATACACACACCTCAGGATGTTGTCCACCGTGTAGCGCGATATTCCTAGGTCGTCCGCCACCTCCTTTTGCGACGCGCCCCAGGCAATACGCTCGACTACTTGGTTCTCCCGGGTTGTGAGGATAGCGGCAGTTCCATGATGTCCCATACGTCAGTGATATCGCGGCATGCGAACGCCTGGTTGATGGCCTCGAATCTTGGGAGACTAATGTCGATGATGCCTGCGTTCATAACTGTATAGAAATAACTCCGCTGAGTGATGCGAAGTATACTCTTGAGTTCCTCTCGCAGCTCATCCCTGTCTTTCAAGGTCACTTGGAGATAGCCTTTACGGAATGAATAGCGTTTTTTCGCTATTGCCTTAGTGGTGTTTTCTTTGTACATTTGTTGCATGTGATTTAGTTATTTGATGCAAATATATTGTTATATATCAATATTTGCAAGTATTTATTAGTTTTATTACTATATGGAGGAAAATTTTATCTCAAGACTGGGACAATATATGGCCTATGCGGGTCTTAACGACAACAAGGTCACTATACAATGCGGCCTCTCCATTGGAGCAATCAACTCTGCCCGGAAGCGTAATATGGGATTAAGCTATGAAAATATTGCAAAATTGCTACGTGTATACAAAGATCTCAATGCCCGCTGGCTCCTGACTGGTGAGGGTGAAATGCTCTCAACGATTGAATCTGCAACCGATACAGAGCTATCTTCTTTCTTAAAAAATCAAAATAAAGAATTGCAGGACAAAGTAGAGCGGCTGAACCGTGAACTAGGCGACTTGCAGCGGCAAATATATGAATTGAAAAAAGGAAATGCCCTTCAGGGTATAACTGCCGAAAATGCAGATGCAGAATCGTTCAGCTTGGCAAAATAGAATATATGGTACCGCTGTATTAAATTATTTCATAAGATATTGAACCTGTTCTATGTCAGACGAATTTCGGACAAAACATATATCAACCCAAAGGATTCAGGATTGTATAACATTGAAAATCAAGATAAGGAATGGGGTACAGTTGCCTTTATTCTTCGAGCCTCTCTTCCCGTGCAGCAATTAATAAGAAGTGTGTCAAGACTACCTGCCCGCAGAAAGGTTTTGGCACACTTCTTTTTTATGTCATATTTACGGTCTGTCTGCCTGCCGTTTTGTCACCTGTTTCTGTCAGAAAATACATATTCTCCTTTTGGCACGATTTTCGCAGTTACTTTATCGCTTGCACAAAGCAAGACAGTTACGAATAAATGTATAACATATAAATTTAAAAGAGCTATGAACATTAAACCATTAGCAGACAGAGTTTTGATTCTCCCTGCACCCGCAGAAGAAAAAACAGTAGGCGGTATCATCATCCCGGATACAGCAAAAGAGAAACCGTTGAAAGGTGAAGTTGTGGCAGCCGGTAACGGTACCAAAGACGAAGAAATGGTATTGAAAGTAGGCGACCACGTATTGTATGGCAAATATGCTGGTACTGAACTGGAACTGGACGGCACAAAATATCTCATCATGCGTCAAAGCGATGTACTTGCTGTTTTGGGATAAAAAATCACTTCATAAAGAAAATCATTTAAAATAGAATCAACCATGGCAAAAGAAATATTATTCAATATTGATGCTCGCGACCAACTGAAAAAAGGTATCGACACACTGGCTAATGCCGTAAAAGTAACCCTGGGACCGAAAGGCCGCAACGTTATCATCGAGAAAAAATTTGGTGCTCCCCACATCACTAAAGATGGTGTGACAGTAGCTAAAGAAGTAGAATTGGCTGACGCTTACCAGAACACCGGTGCCCAACTGGTGAAAGAGGTAGCAAGCAAGACCGGTGACGATGCAGGTGACGGTACAACTACTGCTACCGTTCTGGCTCAGGCTATCGTGGCTGAAGGTTTAAAGAACGTAACAGCCGGTGCAAGCCCAATGGACATCAAACGCGGTATTGACAAAGCCGTTACAAAGGTGGTAGAGTCTATCAAGAATCAGGCAGAAAAGGTAGGTGACAACTACGAAAAGATTGAGCAGGTTGCTACCGTATCTTCTAACAACGACCCGATTATCGGTAAACTGATTGCTGACGCTATGCGTAAGGTTTCAAAGGATGGTGTTATCACTATCGAAGAAGCTAAGGGTACAGATACAACTATTGGCGTGGTAGAAGGTATGCAATTTGACCGCGGTTATCTGTCTGCATACTTTGTTACCAACACAGAGAAGATGGAATGCGAGATGGAAAAACCGTACATCTTGATTTACGATAAGAAGATTTCTAACCTGAAGGATTTCTTGCCTATCCTCGAACCTGCCGTACAGACCGGACGTCCGTTATTGGTTATCGCAGAAGATGTAGATAGCGAAGCGTTGACTACACTGGTTGTCAACCGTCTGCGCAGCCAATTGAAGATTTGTGCTGTAAAAGCTCCGGGATTTGGCGACCGTCGTAAAGAGATGCTGGAAGATATTGCCGTATTGACCGGTGGTGTTGTCATCAGCGAAGAAAAAGGTCTGAAACTGGAACAGGCTACTATCGAAATGTTGGGTAGCGCCGAAAAGGTAACTATCACTAAAGATAACACAACCATCGTAAACGGTGCAGGTGCTAAAGAAAACATCAAAGAACGTTGCGAACAAATCAAGGCTCAGATAGCCGCTACGAAGAGCGACTACGACCGCGAGAAGTTGCAGGAACGTTTGGCTAAACTGTCCGGTGGCGTAGCTGTACTTTATGTAGGTGCTGCCAGCGAGGTAGAGATGAAAGAAAAGAAAGACCGTGTAGATGATGCTTTGCGTGCAACTCGTGCTGCTATCGAAGAAGGTATCGTACCGGGTGGTGGCGTAGCTTACATCCGTGCACTGGAAACGCTGGAAGGCTTGGAAGGTGACAATGTCGATGAGACTACCGGTATCCACATCATCAAACGTGCCATCGAAGAGCCGCTGCGTCAGATCTGCGCAAATGCAGGTAAAGAAGGTGCTGTAGTGGTACAAAAAGTACGTGAAGGTAAAGGTGACTTCGGTTACAACGCACGCACCGATGTGTACGAGAATCTGCATGCCGCAGGTGTGGTTGACCCGGCTAAAGTGACACGTGTAGCATTGGAAAATGCAGCCTCTATTGCCGGCATGTTCCTGACTACAGAGTGTGTCATCGTCGAAAAGAAAGAAGACAAACCTGAGATGCCGATGAACCCCGGTATGGGCGGCATGGGTGGAATGATGTAAAAATTTTCCCCTAATAAATAAACGTAGAGACCGCGGCATCCCGATGGGAGGATGTCGCGGTTTTCCATTCTAAAGAGGTTACTTTTCGAATCACATAATTATATTATTATATGGCATATATCGATTATTACCAAGTGCTTGGAGTCGACAGGAAAGCCTCACAGGATGATATTAAAAAAGCTTTCCGTAAATTAGCCCGCAAATATCACCCCGACCTAAATCCCAACGACCCCAAAGCCAAAGAAAAGTTTCAAGCATTAAACGAAGCCAATGAAGTATTGAGCGACCCTGAAAAGCGGAAAAAATACGATGAATACGGAGAGCAATGGAAACACGCCGATGAATTCGAAGCACAAAAACGGGCTTATCAGCAAAGCGGAGGATTCAGGGATGCCGGTAATGGATTTGGTACGGACGGTAATGGAACGTTCTGGTATTCCTCCGACGGACAGGAGTTCTCCGGTGGCAGTGCGGAAGGGTTCTCTGATTTCTTTGAGCAAATGTTCGGGCATCACACAAGAAATGGCAGAAGAACTGGAACCGGTTTCCGCGGACAGGACTATCACGCCGACTTGGAGTTATCACTGCGTGAGGCTGCTCAGACACACAAGCAAGTACTGACAATAGGTGACAAACAGATTCGAATCACCATTCCGGCAGGTGTGGCAAACGGACAAGTCATCAAACTGAAAGGTTATGGTAGCGCAGGTATAAACGGAGGACCGGCAGGGGATTTATACATCACATTTGTTATCCCTGACGACCCGATGTTCCATCGGGAAGGTGACGACCTCTATGTTAATGTTCCTATCGACCTATACACGGCTCTATTGGGAGGCGAACAAATAGTAGATACACTGAACGGTAAAGTCAGATTAAAAGTAAATGCCGGTACACAAAACGGCACCAAAGTCCGACTGAAAGGAAAAGGATTCCCTGTTTACAAGCAAGAAGGGACGTTTGGCGATTTAATTGTGACCTACACCGTTATGTTGCCTACGCACCTCAGCGAACAACAGAAAGAGATGTTTCGCAAAATTCAAACCATGAACTAAAAAGGAGGACAAACCATGCAGAACGAATTAATCATCGTGAATGAATATTGCGAGAAATGTCACATAGAGCCTTCATTCATAGACCTGTTGCAAGACAATGGACTGATTGATGTCTTGATAGAAGATGGAGAGCGTTGCCTTCCGTTTTCCGAACTGCCGGATATAGAATGTTACAGCCGTCTATATTACGACTTATCTATTAATGTAGAAGGCATTGATGTCATTCACAGACTGCTACATCAGATAAAAGAAATGGAAACTGAAATCCGCTATCTGCGGAATCAACTGGGAAGATATAAAGGATAAACGCGACCAATAAAAAAGGCGGGGCACAAGACCCCGCCTTTTTTATTGATGAAAGTATTACTCAAAATGCATAATAGAAGCCGAATGAAACATCTTCGGAAGAGAGTCTCAAACCGCCACCGTTAGTATATCCCATAAAGTCGTCACGGTAGCCCAAAAATCCCACTTTGGTCAGAATGCTAAAATGGTCACCCAATTTAATGGCAATACCCGGTTTAACGCCCACCTCAAAGCCAGCTGTATTGTCACCATCTTTCACGGAATTCACACCGACACCAAATCCGCCATCGGCAAAAATGCGCAACAAGTCGTTCTCGAAGAACGTATAGCGGGCGTAGGGAGCGATAGCGAAATGATTCGTCTTCAAATCATAGTTTCCCATATCGGTCTTGTTATGTCCTAAGTACAATACGCCGCCAAACGCCCACTTTTCATTGAATTCATAGCCAACTTCCGGCTTCAGCGTGAAGTTGAATGCACCGTCACCACCGAAAATGTTCAATGTACCTCCTGTGTAAATTTGTGCTTTGGCAGAAAGGGCAGCCATCATGATTAACAAAAGGATTCCAATCTTTCTCATGTTTACAAGTTTTTAGTTATACAATGATGTAACTGTAAAGAAACATGCAGTTTCTTTATTCACAAAAGTAAAGGATATATTTGTAAACTCCAAGATTTCCTCAAGTTTTCTTTAAAAAGAATATACACTAACACAAAGAATGCACTACTTTTGCATCCCGAAATTAAGAAAAGAATAAAAGAAACAATAAAGAGATACTATCATCATTGCTTACTTTCAATAAAAGATGATGCAACCTGACGACGAGCATGAAAGGTCAATATCTCTTTACATGATAATCTGTATGGATTCATCTGTCAAATAAGTGAGACTATACATTAATTAAGTATTCATTAGGTATTAAAGTTTTATGAAAAAAAGTCTGATTGCATTGGCATTCGGCACCTTAGGATTAGGTATTGCCGAATTCACCATGATGGGTATCCTACCCTATGTAGCGGCCGACTTGGGCATTTCCATTCCTACAGCAGGACACTTCATTTCAGCCTATGCGCTGGGAGTCTGTTTTGGCGCGCCGTTGCTTCTTGTAGCACGGAAAAAGCCACTCAAGCACATTCTTATAGCATTAATGGTGCTAATGACAGTAGGTAATATCTGTGCTTCATTTGCTCCCAATTACTGGATATTATTAATCGGCCGATTTGTGTCTGGTCTACCTCATGGTGCCTACTTCGGCGTAGCCTCCATTGTAGCAGGGAAACTGGCTGACGAAGGTAAAGGAGCCGAAGCCGTTTCCATCATGATTGCCGGCATGACGGTAGCCAATCTGTTTGGAGTACCATTAGGCACATCTATGAGTCACCTGATGTCATGGCGCATTATTTTCCTTATGGTAGGATGTTGGGGAATCATCACCATCTATTACATGGCACGATGGATACCACAAGTCGAAGGACTGAAAGATACAGGATTCAAAGGGCAGTTCCGATTCCTTAAGAAACCTGCCCCATGGCTCATACTGGGAGCAACGGCACTGGGCAATGGAGGTGTCTTTTGCTGGTACAGTTACATCAATCCGCTATTGACAGAAGTTTCCGGCTTCAGAGACGAGAGCATCACCGCCTTAATGGTATTAGCCGGATTCGGTATGGTGGTGGGTAACTTAGTAAGCGGCCGTTTGTCTGACCGCTATACACCGGGACGCGTCGGCATGGTGGTACAAGGCATGATAGCAATCGTACTATTACTTATCTTCTTCCTTTCTCCCAATCCTTGGTGCTCGGCCATATTGATGGCACTTTGCACAGCAGGACTTTTTGCTGTGTCAAGCCCCGAACAGGTACTTATCATCCGTGTAGCCCCCGGCGGTGAGATGCTGGGCGGTGCCTGCGTACAGATGGCCTTCAACTTAGGCAACGCTATCGGTGCCTATGTAGGCGGGCTGGCAGTGGGAATAGGTTATCAATATCCGGCACTGTTCGGTGTTCCTTTTGCAATGGTCGGATTCTCCCTTTTTCTGCTCTTCTACAAGAAATATCAGGCACAATACTAAGGCAACACAAGATTTTTTTCGTAAGTTTGTCCACAGCAAAAGAACAATAAACATAGAAAATAGAAAGAATATGAGAACACTGAACTTCGTAAAAATGCTATTTGTGAGCGTATGTATCACTCTCCTGTCTTCGTGTGGCGATGACATCACGTACTACACCATCCAAAACACAGATGAAGGGTTGTGTGCACATACCTGGATGGAGGAATATGACATGACCAATGAAGAAGGAATAGCCGTCCGCTGCGTACACCAGCTCAAGTTTACGGCGACAGACCATAGCGGACAAGAAATTCATCAATACTATTATACAGGGGAGACACGTCCGTACAGAGAAGTGACACGCAATTTCGACTGGCAATGGATGGATGACAGCAAAGAAGGATTACGGTTGAACTTTGGAGCCGGAAGCATCATCTACTTTGAGAATGTATGGGTGCGCGAGCATTACATATCCGGCAAGCTGAATGGCAAAGATGTGACTCTGACTGATGCCAACTATCAATAAAGAAAATCCGAAAATTACGATATAAAATAAGCCGTCGGTTACTGCAATTCGTAACCGACGGCTTATTTTTTTAACGGTTAGCCCAACTATTATTTTATTTCTTCTGAAACAAACTCTTAAATGCCGGAGGATAAGGCGTCTCGAATGCCATCTTCTCCCCTGTCACAGGATGATAAAAACAGAGCTTATATGCATGCAATGCCAACCGTCCCAACGGATTGACCTCCTCCAAACCATAACGGCCATCTCCTACGACCGGATGTCCCAAATCCTGCATGTGCACACGAATCTGATTTTTCCGGCCCGTCTCCAAACTCAGTTCCACCAATGAATAACCATTACCACGCTTAATGGTACGATAGTGGGTAATAGACTCCTTACCACCATCATCCGTAGGATTAGAATGCACATACAGCGTACGGTCTGTCAGCCACGAACGAACTACACCGGTATCTTGTTCCATAGCACCTGTCACTACGGCCACATAACGGCGGTCATACACAATGTCATGCCAATTGTCGCGCAACACACGCTGAGTCTTTTCGTCTTTAGCAAACATCATCAGACCGGAAGTATCACGATCCAACCGATGCACAATATAAATGCGGTTACGACGGTTGGAGCGTTGCACATATTCAGTCAATATATGGCAGGCCGTACGTTCCTTTTGCTTCTCTGTATTGACAGAAAGCAGACCGGGCATCTTCTCCACCACAATGATATAAGCATCTTCATAAACAATCTTCAGCAAACGGTTGTGAAACTCTTTCTTACCATGCTCTTTGCTAATCTGCACTTTCATGCCTGGTTTCAACGGGAAATTATATTGCGTGGTAATGACATTATCTACATATACCACCCGTTTACTAAGCAATAGCTTCAACTTTGTGCGACTGGCCTGCGGCATCTTGGCTGCCAGGAACTCCATGAGTCCCATAGGCTCTTTCACCATGTAATTGGTATACTGCGTACGTGCTCTTGCTACAAGGTCTCTTTTCATAAATCGGAAAGACTGAAATTAATCGGTAAAATACTATGCTTTTCGTTCCAACAGAACTACATTTTCCACATGGTGCGTGTGCGGGAACATATCAACCGGCTGAATGGCTGCCACACGATACTTCACATCAAGCAGTTGCAGGTCTCGCGCCTGTGTGGCAGGATTACAGCTGACATAGACAATGCGTTTCGGCTCGGCAGCAAGAATGACGTCAACCACATCTTGATGCATACCAGCTCGTGGAGGGTCTGTGATGATGACATCGGGGCATCCGTGACGGTCTATGAACTCGCGTGTCAGTATATCTTTCATATCGCCGGCATAGAAAAGCGTATTATGAATACCGTTCAGTTCGGAATTGACTTTGGCATCCTCAATAGCCTCCGGCACATATTCAATGCCAATGACCTGCCGTGCCTGGCGGGATACAAAATTGGCAATGGTACCTGTACCCGTATAAAGGTCGTACACCAACTCATTACCGGTCAGTCCGGCAAAGTCGCGCGCCACTTTGTAGAGGTTATATGCCTGCTCGGAATTGGTCTGATAAAATGATTTTGGACCGATTTTAAAACGCAAGCCTTCCATCTCCTCAAAGATATGGTCACGACCACTAAACGTATATACTTCCAAATCGGTTACAGTATCGTTGCACTTATTATTAATAATATATAAAAGTGACGTGATTTCAGGGAATGTATCTGCCACGTGCTGCAACAACTGGCGGAAGAGCGCCATTTCTTCGTCCCGCTCTATCTTACTGACAAGAATCACCATCAGCTCACCAGTGGACGAAGTGCGGATAATCAGCGTACGTAGCATGCCCTCCTGCGTACGCAGGTTGAAAAACGGATAATCATGCTGCAAAGCATATTGGCGTACTTCATTACGAATGCGGTTGCTAATATCGTCCTGCAACCAGCACTTCTCAATATCCAGCACTTTATCAAACGCATTCGGAATATGGAATCCCAAAGCATTCATCTGGTCGTAAACCACCTCTTGTTTCACCTCCTCGGCAGTAAGCCAACGCTTATTGGAGAAAGTAAATTCCAGCTTGTTACGATAGAACTGCGTTTTCTCTGAACCAATAATAGGACGAATCTCCGGCAATTCTATTTTTCCAATGCGCGTCAGGTTATCCCACACTTGCTGTTGCTTGTAGCGCAACTGTGCCTCGTAAGGAAGCACCTGCCATTTGCAGCCACCGCACACACCATAGTGCTGGCAGAAAGACACAGCACGTTCGGCGGAATATTGATGAAACTTCACCGCTTCAGCTTCAGCATAACGATGTTTCTTACGCTTCACAAGCAGGTCGACTACATCACCCGGCACTACGTAAGGTACAAACACCACCAAGTCATTTACTCTCGCCAAAGCCTTGCCTTCGGCAGCCACATCGGTTATGGTTACATTCTCCAGTATTATCTCTTTTTTCCTGTTTCTTGCCACTTCAATCTTATCTAATTAATTATGTGGCAAAAATAGGCATTTTTTCTCAGCTACCTGCAACATCGAGTTCGATATGAGTAAAAATAGCATACCCCAATCTCTCAAAAGACATCTCATCTGTCCTAATAAATACTGTTTTGTACATATACATTACTTTATGAGGAACTGTCCTGATACCGCCTCAGAAAGTATTGTGACGGGGGATTACTCCGAAGCCCTTCGGAGCAAACGGCATGCAATACGGCAATTTATCGTACACATATTTTACTAGCCATAAGACGAAACAACAAAATAAAGACGGATATTTCCCCGTAATAATATATCTATATTAGGCAAGATGAGACCTTTTCTTCAACCATCCGCCTCATCCTAATAACACTCTCATTCCCCTTCAAACAGCACCTTTCATAAGCCTAAAATAAATAGTTATTAAAAGTTTTTATGGAAAAAGTTTTATAGTCTGCGAAATATACTTAGCTTTGCGAACGAATAAAAAATGAGTATAGCTCATTGTAACCTTTAAACATATATTATGATGGACAAGAAAAGAGTTTATACCTTTGGTAACGGTCAGGCTGAAGGAAAAGCCGACATGAGAAACCTTTTAGGCGGTAAAGGCGCCAACCTTGCAGAAATGAATCTTATCGGTGTGCCCGTTCCTCCGGGATTCACCATCACCACCGAAGTTTGTACGGAATATTACGAAATGGGACAACAAAAAGTTGTCGAACTGCTGAAAGCCGATGTGGAAAAAGCCATTGCACAAGTAGAAACACTGATGAATTCCAAATTTGGCGATGTGGAAAATCCGTTATTGGTGTCTGTACGTTCAGGTGCCCGTGCTTCCATGCCCGGTATGATGGATACCATCTTGAACCTTGGCTTGAATGACGAAGTGGTAGAGGGACTGACACGCAAGACAAACAATCCGCGCTTTGCGTGGGATTCATACCGTCGCTTCGTACAAATGTATGGTGATGTAGTATTGGGCATGAAACCCACCAACAAAGAGGATATTGACCCGTTTGAAGCCATCATCGAGGAAGTGAAACACACTAAAGGTGTGACACTGGATAATGAACTGGAAGTAGAGGATCTAAAAGAATTGGTGAAACGCTTCAAAGCTGCCGTCAAGGAACGTACGGGTAAAGAATTCCCCACCGAGGCTTACGAACAGTTATGGGGTGCCATCTGCGCCGTGTTCAACTCGTGGATGAACGAACGTGCCATCCTCTACAGAAAGATGGAAGGAATACCCGATGAATGGGGAACAGCTGTCAACGTGCAAGCCATGGTGTTCGGTAATATGGGCAATACATCAGCAACAGGTGTATGTTTCAGCCGCGATGCTGCCACGGGAGAAGACCTGTTTAACGGCGAGTATCTTATCAACGCGCAAGGTGAGGACGTAGTGGCCGGCATCCGCACTCCGCAACAGATTACCAAAATCGGTTCACAACGTTGGGCACAACTGGCTGGCATCAGCGAAGAAGAACGTGCAGCCCAATATCCTTCCATGGAAGAAGCCATGCCGGAAATATATAAGGAACTGGATGCCTTGCAGACCAAACTGGAAGAGCACTACCGCGACATGCAGGATATGGAGTTCACAGTACAGGAAGGCAAACTGTGGTTCCTCCAGACCCGCAACGGCAAGCGCACCGGTGCTGCCATGGTGAAAATCGCTATGGACTTATTGCGCCAAAACATGATAGACGAAAAGACTGCACTCATGCGTTGCGAACCGAATAAATTGGATGAATTACTACACCCTATATTCGATAAAGCAGCCTTAAAACAGGCCAAAGTTCTGACCCGCGGTCTCCCCGCATCTCCGGGTGCTGCCTGCGGACAAATCGTATTCTTTGCCGACGATGCTGCCGAATGGCACGCTGCCGGGAAGCGTGTCGTAATGGTACGTATAGAGACTTCCCCCGAAGATTTGGCCGGTATGGCCGTAGCCGAAGGCATTCTGACGGCTCGTGGTGGCATGACATCACATGCAGCAGTAGTGGCACGCGGCATGGGTAAATGCTGTGTATCCGGTGCCGGTGCTTTGAATATAGACTATAAAGCCCGTACCGTAGAGGTAGATGGTGTCTTGCTGAAAGAAGGTGATTATATCTCACTCAATGGTAGCACGGGCGAAGTATATAAAGGTAAGGTAGAGACAAAGGCGGCTGAATTATCTGGCGATTTTGCCGAATTAATGAAACTGGCCGACAAATATGCCCGCCTGCAAGTACGTACAAACGCTGATACTCCTCACGATGCACAGGTTGCACGCAATTTTGGTGCCGTTGGTATTGGTCTGTGCCGTACGGAACACATGTTCTTCGAAGGTGAAAAAATCAAGGCAATGCGCGAAATGATTCTGGCAGAAACAGCCGAAGACCGTCGCAAAGCCCTGGCAAAGATTCTGCCCTATCAGCAAGCTGACTTCAAAGGTATCTTTAAGGCCATGGAGGGATATCCGGTGACAGTGCGTCTGCTTGATCCGCCTCTGCATGAGTTTGTTCCACACGACCTGAAAGGACAACAAGAAATGGCCGATACAATGGGTGTCAGTCTGCAATATATCCAGCAACGTGTGGAAGCATTATGCGAACACAACCCGATGTGAGGTCACCGTGGTTGCCGCTTGGGAAATACATATCCGGAAATTACCCAGATGCAGACACGTGCCATTCTCGGTGCAGCGCTCGAACTGAAGAAAGAGGGCATAGAGACACATCCCGAAATCATGGTGCCGTTGACCGGTATTCTCTACGAATTCCAGCAACAGGAAAAAGTCATTCGCGCTGAAGCCGCCACACTCTTCCAAGAAATGGGCGACAGCATCGAATTCAAGGTAGGAACCATGATAGAAGTGCCAAGAGCTGCATTGACAGCCAATCGCATTGCTTCGAGCGCCGAGTTCTTCTCGTTCGGTACCAATGACTTGACACAGATGACGTTCGGTTATTCACGCGATGACATTGCTTCGTTCCTGCCTATCTATTTGGAAAAGAAGATTCTAAAAGTAGACCCATTCCAAGTGCTCGACCAAAACGGTGTAGGACAGCTCATCCGCATGGCAACCGAAAAAGGTCGCGCTGTACGTCCTGACTTGAAGTGTGGTATCTGTGGGGAACATGGTGGTGAGCCTTCATCTGTGAAGTTCTGCCACAAGGTTGGTTTGAACTATGTCAGCTGTTCACCTTTCCGCGTACCCATTGCACGATTGGCAGCGGCGCAGGCTGCTATTGAGGAAACTCTCTAAGATTAGAAGCCCTCAGACAGAATAGCAATTAAATTTGTACCAGGCTGTAATCTATCGACTTATACGGTGATTACAGCCCGAGTTGCGTTAAGACAGTTCGTACAGTTGCATCAGAAAATGAGCTAAATGAGCATATTTGTTTTACTCTATGTTTACCCAAAAAATCATCATGTTTACCCCAAAGAACTTCTAATATTTAACGTGAGTTCGATATAATTCAAAACATCGTAAGCTGCCCGCCTTTGACAAAACACAGGTCAATAGCGTTTTTTTTCAAAGAAACAATATGCTATTATGGCAGAGAGCAAATTGGCAATGAAGTTATTGAAAGAGCGGTGTCTGGAGTGTTCTATCTGTGCGATGCTCTTCAACTCATCATTGCCCGTTTCTATCAAAGCGCGTTTCCTGTACTTTGGCAAATTCTTTGCAAAACCATCCGCCATACAATAAATCTCCGTAACTTTAGCCTCTGAGAACATAATGGTAATTGCTTAAATGTTATAATTGAGCATTATAAATTTAATGCTTTAATGCTTTTATCGCTATGTTCCTAATTCTCAAACGAATATTTTTACTCCTTATATCGAACTCACGTTATAATACGTTTGATGTTTGTTCGATGATTCCATGTGGATGTTTCTTTATTTTATCTTACTGAGTTTTTCCCTCACATCCATCAATGCGAACCCAAGCAGGTTTTCTCCTTTCCATAAACGGGGATTCCGACTGTTCGGGTCATCTTCTTTCATGCCAATTCCCCAGACTGTATCGTAGGGGCTGGCTTCCACCAATATCTTGTTTCTTGTAGCAAGCAGAAAGACTTTCAGCTCTTCATTGTCCATGAATTTATGCAGATTGC
>CALUJK010000099.1 GCA_944320945.1 uncultured Bacteroides sp.
TATAGGCCACCTTTTTTGAAGCATATTCCAAACGCGGATTAACGCAAAAGACGCAGATTTTACATCCGCGGAATGCGTTAATCCGCGTTTTTTTTCGAGTATTATTTAGACAATCATTTTAAATAATAATACAGTCAGTCATACCCCCATATTTAAAAGAATTATGAAATACTTGATTGTAGGGTTAGGAAACATCGGAGCCGAATATCATGAAACCCGACACAACATTGGTTTTATGGTAGTAGACAGAATGGCCCAAGAAGCCGGTGCAACGTTCCAAGATGGACGATACGGTTTTACCACAACCCTCTCTATAAAAGGACGACAACTACTTTTGCTCAAGCCATCCACTTATATGAACCTCAGTGGAAATGCTGTGCGATATTGGATGACAAAAGAAAACATTCCTCTTGAGAATGTCCTAATCATTGTAGACGACCTGTCTCTTCCGTTCGCTACACTGCGCTTAAAAGGAAAAGGAAGTGACGGAGGACACAACGGATTAAAACATATTGCCGCCACTCTAAACACACAAAATTACGCCCGCTTACGTTTCGGCATTGGAAACGACTTTCCACGAGGCGAACAAATCAACTATGTACTCAGCAGATTTTCCGTCGAAGAAAAAAAAGCCATGGATGAATCACTAAAAACTGCTTGTGAAATCATCAAGAGTTTTTGCTTAGCCGGTATAGACATAACAATGAATCAATTCAATAAAAAATGAATAATGAGGCTAGAATAGATAAATGGATGTGGGCTGCACGTATCTTTAAGACACGTACTATTGCAGCCGAAGCCTGTAAAAAAGGGCGCATCAGCATCAATGGCGCAATGGCCAAAGCCGCTCGTATGGTAAAACCGGGTGATGTTATACAAGTGCGTAAACCTCCCATCACTTATTCTTTCAAGGTGTTACAACCCATTGAGAAACGCGTCGGTGCTAAATTAGTAGCTGAGGTAATGGAGAACGTCACCCCACCCGACCAATACGAATTGTTAGAGATAAGCCGCATCAGCGGATTTGTTAACCGTGCCAAAGGAACAGGACGTCCCACTAAAAAAGACCGACGCAGTTTAGAGGAATTTACTGCTCCCGAATTTATCGACGATGACTTTGAATTTGATTTTGAAGACGACATCGAGGACAATGACTAACATATGACCACCAAATTCATTATTATATGAGCGAGAATATCATAAAATGGGGATTCATCGGTTGTGGAGAAGTAACCAAGTACAAAAGCGGCCCGGCTTTTCAGAAGATTCACGATTCAGAGGTAGTAGCCGTTATGAGCCGCGACGCTACCAAAGCACGGAATTATGCCAAAGAGCGAGGAATAGCCAAATGGTATGACGATGCACAAGAACTGATTGACGATGAAAACGTAAACGCCATATACATCGCTACCCCACCCTCATCACACGCCACGTATGCCATTATGGCCATGAAAGCCAGAAAACCAGTGTACATCGAAAAGCCCATGGCCGTAACTTATGAAGAATGTTGCCGCATCAACCGTATTTCAAAAGAGACGAACACCCCTTGCTTTGTGGCTTATTACAGACGTTATCTTCCCTATTTCCAAAAGGTGAAAGCGCTCGTCAACGAAGGGGCCATAGGCAACGTCATCAACATCCAAATCCGTTTTGCCCAACCGCCACGCGATTTAGACTACAACAAAGAGCACCTGCCTTGGCGAGTACAGCCCGATATTGCCGGTGGTGGCTATTTCTACGATCTTGCTCCTCATCAAATTGATATTCTACAAGATATTTTTGGCTGTATCCTCGAAGCCAGTGGATATAAAAGTAATCGCGGCGGACTGTATCAAGCAGAAGACACTCTAAGTGCTTGCTTTCAATTCGAAAATGGTATCGTAGGCAGCGGTTCTTGGTGCTTTGTAGCACACGATTCTGCACGTGAAGACCGTATAGAAATCATCGGAGACAAAGGCATGATTTGCTTCTCCGTTTTCACATACGACCCTATCGCGCTTCACACTGAACGAGGACGGGAAGAAATCCCCATAGAAAATCCCCTATATGTGCAACAGCCCCTAATACAGGCCGTAGTAGACCATCTGCAAGGAAAATCCATCTGCACTTGCGACGGTGAAAGTGCCACACTAACCAACTGGGTAATGGATAAAATCCTGAACAAAATTTAGTTTCTACAACACAATAAAAGTTGAGGGAGAAAATTTTCAGATTTCCTCCCTCAACTTTCTACGTATCAACACTTTTACAGATACTTCTTTATAGATTCTATCAGATTCTGATATTCAGCATCAGTCAGATACACCTTTCCCGGATTCATTTGGAAAGTACCGCCATAATCCGGTCCGTCCACATATTTAGGAGCCAAATGGAAATGCAAATGAGACAACTTGTCCGAATAAGCGCCATAGTTAATCTTTACCGGCTGGAAAGCCTTTTGCATGGCACGCGTCACACGCACCACATCAGCCATAAACAAATTCCGTTCTTCGTCACTCAGTTCATTCAAATCATCTACATGGTCTTTATAGGCCACCAGACAACGGCCACGATATGTCTGTTCCTTAAATAGAAAAACACGCGATACATTCAATTGAGCAATCTCAATCATCAGGTTATCCAATGCCTCATTGTTCTGACAATAAAGGCAATCTTTAGGGTCACTTTTCATGATATATTTTTATTTGATTATCCAACAAAAATAGAAAGATTGCACAAATAAAACAAGCAGACTTTTATTTTTTAACGAGTCCGATACAAAAAACAAAAGAATCATCGGCTACGTTTTGCTCAACAGAGACAATCGCTTCTCAAAAGAAAATCCCACAATCTTACTAAAGCGTCATTTGTATATATACATTACTTTGCACGAAAACTACCTCATACCGACCCAGAAGGTATTGTAGCGGGGAGTTGCTCCGAAGCCTTTCGGAGCATGAACGAAAGCCCTTCGGAGCGTGTTCGAAAGGGCTTTCGAGCACGGCCCAAAGGGCGTCGGAACAAACGGCCTACTATACGCCTCCCCTTTGTATGCATATTTTATCATCATCCAAACAATACTGAAACGTCCTAACAGATACTTCTAAAAATGAAATATGCCAATAACCACCCCTACACCACACTAACTATTACCCGTCAGCAATCTTACAAAATTTCTCTTATACCTAACAATCTGCATCTGTAATCCAAACAGATAAACAGGCGTCCAAATTCGTTTACAGATAGACTTTCTCCGCACAAAAAAGGTTTGTAATCCCACAGAAATTAATTGCCGAAAAATTTCTTTATTTAATTGGAATTACCTTACTTTGTATCGCTTATATCCATAGCAAAACTTATATCTATACAAAGAAGAATACTATTACCAACATAAATAGATTAGAGATATGAAGATTTCACACATTGAACATCTCGGCATTGCCGTGAAAAGCATTGAAGAAGCTCTACCTTATTACGAAAACGTATTGGGACTGAAATGCTACAACATTGAAACCGTGGAAGACCAAAAAGTTAGAACTGCATTCCTTAAAGTGGGTGACGTAAAAATAGAATTATTAGAACCTACTTCGCCCGACAGTACCATAGCCAAATTCATCGAAAAAAATAATGGAAACGGCGGTATGCACCACTTGGCATTTGCCATCGAAGACGGAGTTGCCAATGCGCTGGCTTCTGCTGAAGCTGCCGGTATACGTCTCATTGACAAAGCTCCACGCAAAGGCGCAGAAGGTTTAAATATCGCATTCTTACATCCCAAATCCACGCTAGGTGTATTGACCGAACTCTGTGAAAAGCCCCAAGAATAAATCACTTCATTAATATCATTTTTAGAAATCACATAAATAGTAAATAAAATGAGCAATCAACTCGAAAAAATCAAAGAACTCATTGACCGCCGTACGGCAGCACGCATGGGCGGTGGTGAGAAAGCAATCGCCAAGCAACATGAAAAAGGAAAGTACACTGCTCGCGAACGTATAGCCATGTTACTAGATGAAGGCAGTTTCGAGGAAATGGACATGTTCGTAGAACACCGTTGCACAAACTTCGGTATGGAGAAGAAGCACTATCCAGGCGATGGAGTAGTAACAGGATGCGGTACCATTGAAGGCCGTTTAGTATATATTTTTGCACAAGATTTCACTGTATCTGCAGGTTCTCTTTCCGAGACTATGTCTTTGAAAATATGCCATATTATGGATAAAGCCATGAAGATGGGTGCTCCGGTCATTGGCCTGAATGACTCAGGCGGTGCGCGTATTCAAGAAGGTATCAATGCATTGGCAGGTTATGCTGAAATTTTCCAACGCAACATCTTGGCATCCGGTGTCATTCCGCAGATTTCCGGAATCTTCGGTCCGTGTGCAGGTGGTGCCGTTTACTCACCGGCTTTAACAGATTTCACTTTAATGATGGAAGGTACATCATACATGTTCCTGACCGGTCCTAAGGTGGTGAAAACAGTTACAGGCGAAGACGTAAGTCAGGAGAACTTAGGAGGTGCCAGCGTGCACTCCACGAAGTCCGGCGTTACCCACTTCACTGCTGCCACTGAAGAAGAAGCATTGGCGCTCATCCGCAAATTATTAAGTTACATTCCGCAAAACAATCTGGAAGAACCTCCCTACATCGATTGTACAGACCCCATCGACCGTCTGGAAGACTCATTGAATGAAATTATCCCCGATAGTCCGAACAAGCCTTATGACATGTACGAAGTCATCGGCGCTATTGTGGACAATGGAGAATTCCTTGAAATACAAAAAGACTATGCCAAGAATATCATCATTGGTTTTGCCCGTTTCAACGGCCAGTCTGTAGGTATTGTCGCTAACCAGCCTAAATTCTTAGCCGGTGTATTGGACAGCAATGCTTCACGTAAAGGTGCACGTTTTGTACGTTTCTGTGACGCCTTCAACATTCCTATTGTATCATTAGTGGATGTTCCGGGATTCTTGCCTGGTACAGGTCAAGAGTACAACGGCGTTATTCTGCATGGTGCAAAACTGCTCTACGCCTATGGCGAGGCTACCGTGCCCAAAGTAACGGTAACTCTACGTAAGTCGTATGGAGGTTCTCACATCGTGATGAGTTGCAAGCAATTACGTGGAGATATGAACTATGCATGGCCTACGGCCGAAATCGCCGTAATGGGTGGTGCCGGTGCCGTAGAAGTCTTGTACGCCAGAGAAGCCAAAGAGCACGAAAATCCGGCTCAATTCTTAGCTGAAAAAGAGGCCGAATATACAAAATTGTTTGCCAATCCTTATAATGCGGCTAAGTATGGCTATATCGATGATGTCATCGAGCCGCGTAACACACGCTTCCGCATTATTCGTGCTTTACAACAGTTGCAAACCAAGAAATTGACAAATCCGGCTAAAAAGCATGGAAATATTCCTCTATAACAATCTAAAAACAAGGTTTACAATGAAAAATATCAAGATAGGAATATTTTTTTCACTGCTGTTAGCGCTGAACGTATTTTCTTCCTGCGGGCAGAAAGATGAAAGCAAGCTGTTGCTAAACGAAATACTCGTTAACAACCAGACAAACTTTCAAGATGACTACGGCGTACACAGTCCATGGATTGAAATATTCAATAAATCATATGGCACAACCGACTTGGCGGGATGTTATTTAAGACACAGTTGCCAGCCAGGAGATACTGCCACCTACTTTATCCCCAAAGGAGACGTATTGACCAAAATCAAGCCACGCCAACACGCTCTGTTTTGGGCAGATGGTAAGCCCAACCGTGGCACTTTCCATACTAACTTCAGTCTGGACAGTGAGAAAGAGAATTGGATAGGATTGTACGATTCGGGTAAGAAACTGTTAGATGCCATCGTTATCCCTTCCGGATTATTGGCAGCGGACTATTCTTATGCACGTGTGGACGATGCCTCTGAGAAATGGGAGGTAAAGAACGAATCCGCCGAGAAATACGTTACGCCGAGCACCAACAATAAAACGTTGGACAAAAATGAAAAGATGGAAAACTTTGAAATACACGACAGTATTGGTATCGGTATGTCCATTACCGCCATGCTGGTTGTATTCACGGGATTAATTCTACTCTACATTGCATTCAAATTTGTCGGCAAGGTTTCTGTCACTCTCAGCAGACGAAGAGCAATGGCAGCCAAAGGTATTACAGACAAGGAAGAAGCTAAAGAAAAGAAACTTGGGCAAGCTCCGGGCGAAGTATACGCTGCCATTGTTATGGCATTACATGAAATGCAAAACGACGTCCACGATGTGGAAGAAACAGTACTTACCATTACTCGTGTAAAACGCAGCTACTCACCATGGAGTTCCAAGATTTACACCTTGCGCGAAACTCCGCAAAAGAAATAATGTCACCTTTATACTTTATAAAAGATTAAACGATGAAAGAATATAAATACAAAATCAATGGTAACCTCTATAAAGTTGCCATCGGAGACATCGAAGGAAATATTGCCCACGTAGAAGTAAACGGGACTCATTACAAAGTAGAGATGGAAGAAGCTCCCAAGCCAAAGCCGACTGTCATTAAGCCAGTAGTGCGCCAGGCCTCCACTACTCCTGCTGCTCCTACTACACAAGTCGCAAAACCGGCCGTTGCTTCCAGCGGAAAGTCCGGTGTCAAATCACCGCTGCCAGGCGTTATTCTGGATATCAAAGTAAATGTGGGTGATACAGTGAAGAAAGGACAAGTAGTTGTCATCCTCGAAGCTATGAAGATGGAAAACAACATCAATGCAGACAGAGACGGCAAAATTACTGCTATCAATGTAAACAAAGGAGACTCCGTTCTCGAAGGTACTGACCTCGTAATCATTGAATAATATGGGAGAATTTATTAATTTCTTAGGAAACAACCTCGCTGATTTCTGGACATATACCGGTTTTGCCAATGCGACGACCGGTCATATCATCATGTTGGTGGTGGGTTTGTTCTTCATTTATTTGGCCGTAGCTAAAGAATTCGAGCCAATGCTACTGATTCCTATCGGATTCGGTATTTTGATCGGCAATATCCCTTTCAACATGGAAGCGGGATTGCAAGTCGGTATCTATGAAGAAGGGTCTGTACTTAATATCCTCTATCAAGGAGTAACGTCCGGATGGTATCCGCCACTTATTTTCCTGGGTATCGGAGCCATGACGGATTTCTCCGCATTGATTTCCAATCCTAAGTTGATGCTCATCGGTGCAGCGGCTCAATTCGGAATCTTTGGTGCTTACATGATGGCATTGGCTATTGGTTTCGACCCGATGCAAGCAGGTGCCATTGGTATTATCGGTGGTGCAGATGGTCCTACCGCCATTTTCTTGTCATCAAAACTGGCTCCTAACTTGATGGGAGCTATCGCCGTATCAGCTTATTCATACATGGCATTAGTACCGGTGATACAACCACCTATCATGAGATTACTGACGACTAAGCACGAACGGTTAATCCGTATGAAACCGCCACGCGTAGTATCACATACAGAGAAAGTTATGTTCCCCATCATCGGTTTGCTGCTGACATGTTTCTTGGTGCCCTCCGGTCTACCATTGTTAGGTATGCTATTCTTTGGTAACCTATTGAAAGAAAGTGGAGTGACCCGTCGTTTGGCTAATACGGCCAGCGGTCCTCTGATTGACACCATCACTATCTTATTAGGTGTAACAGTAGGAGCATCCACTCAGGCTTCAGAGTTCTTAACTACTGATTCTCTGTGGATTTTCGGCTTGGGTGCTTTCTCATTTGTTGTAGCTACTGCTTCAGGAGTACTGTTCGTGAAGATATTCAATTTATTCTTGAAGAAAGGCAATAAAATCAATCCGCTTATCGGCAACGCCGGTGTATCTGCTGTTCCCGACTCGGCACGTATCTCTCAAATCATCGGTTTGGAATATGACCCGACCAATTATTTGCTAATGCATGCCATGGGACCCAATGTAGCGGGTGTGATTGGTTCTGCCGTAGCAGCCGGTATATTGCTGGGATTCTTAATGTAATCCATTACAAAGACGGAAACGTTTGCATAAGACTATATTACAATAAAAGCGGAGAGGGAACGACACTCTCCGCTTTTTGTTTTATATTAGCTGCATAATTCAAAATTCATCTACATATTATGAAAAAAGTAATCTTCGCATTAGGAAGTATTCTACTTTCACTCAGCACATACGCGGCTATGAACATTCAAAAAATCGACCCTCCTTTCTGGTACGCAGGCATGCAAAATCCGGAGCTTCAATTGATGATATATGGGGAGGGAATAGGAAATGCATCTGTATCAGTAAATTATCCGGGTGTAACTTTAAGTAGTACTGTCAAACTGGAAAGCAACAACTACTTATTGGTTTACCTGCATTTAGATGAAAACGCCAAACCCGGTAAATTTCCTCTGACCTTTACTGTGGGCAAGAAAAAGATGACGCAAGAATACGAATTAAAAGCCCGTAACAAGAAAGGATGTGACCATCATGGATTCGATGCCTCCGATGCACTCTATCTGTTGATGCCCGACCGTTTTGCCAACGGCAATCCGGACAATGACCAGATAGCCGGTATGGCCGAATATAAAGTGGACAGAAACGACCCCAATGCACGCCACGGTGGAGATTTGGCAGGTATAGAACAACACTTAGACTATTTCACTGAATTAGGAGTGACAGCCCTTTGGTTTACTCCAGTATTGGAGAACAACATGACCGGTGGTTCTTATCACGGTTATGCCACCACCGATTATTACAAAGTCGACCCACGTTTCGGTACCAACGAAGAATACAAACAACTCATCGAGAAATGTCATCAACGAGGCATCAAGGTCGTAATGGACATGATATTCAACCATTGCGGTGTAGAGCATCAATGGATTAAAGACATGCCCTCCAAAGACTGGTTCAACAACCCGGATCACAAGAATAACTTCGTACAAACTTCTTTCAAACTGACCCCACACGTTGACCCATATACATCCGAATACGACTTCAAACAAATGAACGACGGTTGGTTTGTAACAGCCATGCCAGACCTCAACCAAAAGAATCCGCACGTATATCGTTACTTAGTGCAAAACAGTTTCTGGTGGATAGAATATGCCAACATCGACGGAATCCGTATGGACACCTATCCTTATGCCGACTACGATGCTATGAGCCACTGGATGGGCGAACTCAACAACGAATATCCCAATTACAACACTGTAGGTGAAACATGGGTGACCGAACCAGCCTACACCGCTTGGTGGCAAAAAGATTCCAAACTTTCCGCCCCCAGAAACAGCAATCTGAAAACTGTCATGGATTTCAGTTTCTACGACAAAATCAACATTGCCAAGAACGAGCAGACAGACACATGGTTCAAAGGACTGGACCGCGTATATAACAACTTTGTCTACGATTTCCTCTATCCCAACCCTGCCAGCGTTCTGGCATTCATTGAAAATCACGACACAGACCGTTTCTTAGGCGAAGGCAACAATCTGCCCATGCTGAAACAGGCAGCAACCCTGCTATTAACCACCCGCCGCATTCCGCAACTATATTATGGAACAGAAATTCTGATGAATGGCGTCAAAAGCAAAAGCGACGGTTACGTGCGTAAAGACTTCCCTGGCGGATGGACAGGCGATGCTTCTACAGCCTTCACCTCTGACGGACGCAACGACAAACAGAATGAATGCTTCAACTTCTTCAAGACACTGTTGAATTGGCGTAAAGGTAACGAAGCCATCGCCAAAGGTACAATGACCCAATTTATGGTACAACACGGTGTATATGCATACGCCCGTCAATATAACGGCAAAACCGTTTTCATCCTGCTAAACGGAACTGATGCAGAAACCACCCTCCCGCTGAAATACTACAAAGAAATTCTGAAAGATAAAAAACAAGGAAAAGACATTCTCAGCGGAAAGGACATTACCTTCGGCGAATCACTGAAGATGGCTCCACGTGAATCATTAGTCATTGAATTATAACAATTCCCCTTCAACCCTTACATAATGAATCAGCCCTTGCAAACATGATGTTTACAAGGGCTGTTCTTTTTATAGTAATCAATAAATGCTTAGTCCAACTGAGCCAATTTGCCGTCAGAACCAAGAACATTAATAATTTTATGCTTATACATCTTTTCCATTTCATCACGAGCCGGACCCAGATACTTGCGCGGGTCAAACTCAGCAGGTTTCTCTACGAATACCTTGCGAACAGCAGCTGTCATAGCCAAGCGAGAGTCTGAGTCGATATTGATTTTGCAAACAGCAGACTTAGCAGCCTTACGCAATTCCTCTTCAGGAATACCAATAGCAGCTTCCAGCTTTCCACCATATTGATTAATCATATCAACATATTCTTGAGGCACAGAAGAAGAACCGTTCAGCACAATGGGGAATCCCGGAAGTTTCTCCATTACAGCATCCAATACTTCGAATGCCAAAGGAGGAGGAACCAAACGGCCAGTAGCCGGGTCAACGTGGCACTGCTCGGGTTTAAACTTATAAGCGCCGTGAGATGTACCGATAGAAATAGCCAAACTATCGCAACCTGTACGAGTAGCAAAGTCTATTACTTCTTCAGGATTAGTATAAGTATGGTGTTCAGCAGAGACTTCGTCTTCTACACCGGCCAATACGCCCAACTCACCTTCTACTGTTACATCAAATTGATGAGCATAGTCTACCACTTTCTTTGTCAACGCTACATTCTCTTCATAAGGCAGATGAGAACCGTCAATCATAACAGAAGAAAAGCCCATATCTACGCAAGACTTGCACAATTCAAAGCTGTCACCGTGGTCCAAATGAAGTACAATCTCCGGATGGTTGCATCCTAACTCTTTAGCATATTCCACAGCACCTTCGGCCATATAGCGCAACAAAGTTTGATTAGCATAGTTACGGGCACCCTTGGAAACCTGTAAGATAACCGGAGATTTTGTCTCTACAGCTGCCTTAATAATAGCCTGCAACTGCTCCATGTTGTTGAAGTTGAAAGCTGGAATGGCATATCCACCTTTAATTGCCCGTGCAAACATCTCTTTGGTGTTCACAAGGCCTAAATCTTTGTAATTAACCATTTTGTTTAAAGTTTTATTAGTGAATTAAATTCAGGGCAAAAATAAGCATTCCACGGCAAATAAAACGAGGAATTCAAAACATTTTATCATCAAAAATACCATAAATCTGTAAGATTATTACAAAAAGCGCACAAATCAGTACAAGGAATACTGATAATGAAGCTGTTAAAAGAAAACCACCGAAATCATAACCCGAACAGACTTACCCAATATCGAAACGATACAAAACGCAGCGCGACTGCCGACGTAATCCTTTCGGGAAGAATACAGAAGTCAATGTCACCGACAGGCTGCTCTCTATTTCTATATTATTTTACAATTACACATCACTACACCGGCTAAAGTTGTACCGTCCGCTTTTCCCGATTCCGGCATCTATATATGCCGCTTACTCGAAATATATTCGGAGCACGAACGGAAACCTTTTCGTCCGTACTCCGAATATATTTCGTGGTTACCCCTGTCAGAAAGCATTGTAGCGAGGTGTTTTCTTACGGATGATCAATTTCAATTACCAAATTCATTCGACTCATACGACGAAGAAAACTTTTGTCATATCACCAAATTTTTCTCCAAATCTATTCACACCGACAGATAGAATTCAAATAATCAAAAGAAGGTGATAGATGTAAAAATCAAAATTGTATATTTACACGCTACCAAAAGAAAACCGCTGCACAATATTTTTAATGCAATACACAATACAATAACCTTAAAGATTATCTGACAGGAAACAGCATTCCGCCAACATTTAGTATAAAAAGGAAATTATATCAGAATATGAAACGCTACTGGAAAACGCTAATTATCAATCTGGCAATGACAGTTCCTCGGCTTTTCAAAATAACTTCGTTATCTTTGCCACACGAAACAAAAAAGATTATTTGCAAGAAACATGGAACTTCACGAACAACTCAAAGAAATAAAAACCCGCTTGCGTCTTTCCATGAATGGCGCCGTGTCGCAAAGCATGCGCGAGAAAGGATTAACATATCGCCTGAACTTCGGAGTGGAACTGCCCCGCATCAAAGAAATTGCTTCTCACTATGCACCCGACCACAACTTGGCACAAGCGCTGTGGAAAGAGGACATCCGCGAATGTAAAATCTTAGCCGCCATGTTGCAGCCGGTTGAAACATTCCTGCCGGAAATTGCAGACATTTGGGTGGAAAACATTCACAACATTGAGATTGCCGAACTGACCTGCATGAACCTGTTCCAACACCTGCCATACGCCCCTGCCAAATCGTTTCAATGGATAGCAGACGAAAATGAATATACACAAGTATGTGGTTTTCTGACTATTGCCCGTCTGCTAATGAAACGCGGAGACATGGACGACCGCGCAGCCAACGAGCTGTTGGACCAAGCCATTTATGCATTCT
>CALUJK010000100.1 GCA_944320945.1 uncultured Bacteroides sp.
ACAAAAAAAGTAGAGCGAAAAAATCGGAAAAACAAAAATGTTTGACGGATTGGACGTCGCTTGTCGGACGAAGTTAACTTGGTTCGCGAACCAAATTAACTTCCCGGTCGGACCGAGTTAACTTCCATCGTGGAAAACATTCGCTTTTTATTCGGTTGAAAGGATGTTGGAATTGCATAAATATACAGTTTTTGCTGTTTTTATACGGAATTTTCGCATAAATATGCAGAAATGAAGTGTTAATGAAACCTACTTTGGCGTTTTTGAAAAAGTTACGCGTTAGCAAAATGGAGTATTTCCTATCTTTTTGTTCTTAAAAGTGCGGATTTAAAGTCGAAGTGGATTTTTGCCGATATGTATGTGAAAAGTCGTATCTTTGCGACCTATGAACTTGTTTAGTAATACATTGTTGCAGTGGTATGCCACGCATAAGCGTGAGTTGCCGTGGCGGGGTACGAATAATCCTTACGTGGTGTGGATTTCCGAGATTATTTTACAGCAGACACGTGTTGTGCAGGGAATGGATTATTTCCTGCGTTTTATTCATCGTTTTCCGGATGTGCGTTCGCTTGCCGAGGCTTCAGAAGATGAAGTGATGAAATACTGGCAAGGCTTGGGTTATTATTCGCGGGCACGTCATTTACATGAGGCAGCCCGTAGTATGGCGGATGGTCTTTTCCCTGCCACTTATGCCGGTGTGCGTGCGTTGAAAGGAGTGGGGGACTATACGGCAGCTGCTATCTGCTCCATCGCTTATGGTATGCCTTACGCGGTGGTTGACGGAAATGTCTATCGGGTATTGGCGCGTTATTGGGGGATTGATACACCGATAGATTCTACGGAGGGAAAGAAACTTTTTGCAGAGTTGGCTCAGGAGATGCTCGATGCTTCATGTCCGGGCGAATATAATCAGGCCATCATGGATTTCGGCGCTTTGCAGTGTACGCCCCAGTCACCCGATTGTCTGTTCTGCCCGTTGGTGGAGACTTGCCAGGCGCGACTATCAGGCCGGGTGATGCAACTTCCCGTGAAGCAACACAAGACGAAAGTCCGTGAGCGCTATTTCAATTATATGTATGTGCGTGCAGGCATGTACACCTTTATATATAAACGGACGGGAAATGATGTCTGGAAGAATCTTTTTGAACTGCCGCTGATAGAAACGGATACGGATTTGTCCGAAGAAGATTTTTTTTCTTCGTCTTCGTTCCGCGCTCTTTTTGCGCCGGATGAGCAGCCGTCGGTACGTCTGTTGCAGCGCGGTGTGAAGCATGTCTTGTCCCATCGGGTGATATATGCCAATTTCTACGAGGTGGTTTTACCGGAAGATACCCGCTCCTTTGCCGGCTATCAGAAGGTGAACAGGGATGATTTGGAACAATATCCCGTATCTCGCCTGATACATGCCTTTTTGGAAAAATATGGATAAAAAAACTCCGATGTTTGCAAAATGCAATTATTCTGTTTATTTTTGGCACAAATATAATGAGCCGGTATGCTCATTGCTTAATCTGTAAAGAAAAGTATGTCTGTAAATAAAGTTATATTAATAGGAAATGTGGGCCAGGAACCCAAGATAACCTATTATGACGGTGGAAATTGTGTGGCTCAGTTGTCATTGGCAACTACGGAGAAAGGATATACCTTGCAAAACGGTACCTCCATACCTGACCGTACGGAGTGGCATAACCTCATTTTCCGTAATCGGTTGGGAGGAATTGTTGAGAACTATGTTCACAAAGGCGACAAATTGTATATAGAAGGTAAAATCCGTACCCGTTCGTATGACGACCAAATGGGTGCCAAACGCTATGTGACCGAAATTTTCGTGGATAACATGGAAATGCTTACGCCGAAATCTGCGGCATCGGCTATTCCTCCACAACCGGCAAATG
Organism: uncultured Bacteroides sp.; assembly: GCA_944320945.1. Lineage (GTDB taxonomy): Bacteria > Bacteroidota > Bacteroidia > Bacteroidales > Bacteroidaceae > Bacteroides. The sequence goes on from CALUJK010000100.1 coordinate 1,896, forward strand.
CGGGTGGTCAGCCATCTGCTGCCACCTCCCGACCTGCCGTACAGACTCAGGCATCTCCGGCACAGGATGATAATGTGGCAGACGATTTGCCTTTCTGAATGTTTAACTAAAAACCATTTCTTTGGACTCTGACGCTTATTTATGCCATTGGGCAGATTTTGGTAACGGCATATCCGTATGCACGCCTTCAGTTGCGGCAATAATTGCCATTGCAGTGGCGGGGATATTGCTTTTTGTATCTGCATTTATTTCTGCTTCAGAAATAGCCTTTTGTTCACTTTCTTCTTCTGAACTGGACGAGATAGGAGAGCGCAAGCATCCGTCTGATGCCAAAATCGGGCGCTTGCTGGACGAAACCGAACGTCTATTGGCTACATTGTTGATAACAAACACATTTGTAAATGTGACAATTATCATACTGTGTAATTTCTTCATTCTTCAGGTTTTTGATTTCGGTTCGCCGGTAGCGGCGTTTCTTGTTTTAATCATCTGTTTGTCGTTTCTCATCTTATTGTTCGGCGAGATTATGCCGAAAATATATTCTGTGCAGCATCCGTTGAAGTTTTGCCGTTTTGCGGCTCCCGGCATTATGGCGTGCAGAGCCGTGTTCTATCCGCTTTCATCGCTGTTGATGCACTCTACCTATTTTATGGATAAGCTGGTGGTGCGTAAGGGGTATAACATTTCTGTGGATGAATTGTCGCAGGCTTTGGAACTGACGGACAAGACGGAAATATCTGATGAAAGCAATATCCTGAAAGGCATTATACGGTTTGGAGGCGAAACGGCGAAAGAGGTCATGACTTCACGTCTCGATATGGTTGACCTTGAGATAAGTACTTCTTTCAAGGATGTGCTGAAATGTATCGTGGAGAACGGTTATTCGCGTATTCCTGTTTATAAGGAGACGCGCGATGATGTGAAGGGCATCCTGTATATTAAAGACCTGTTGCCCTATTTGGAGTGTGACAATGACTTCCGTTGGCAGACATTGTTGCGTCCGGCATATTTTGTGCCTGAGACGAAGATGATTGATGACCTGTTGCGCGACTTCCAGGCCAATAAGATTCATATAGCGATTGTTGTAGATGAATTTGGCGGTACGTCGGGACTCGTGACAATGGAAGATATCATAGAGGAGATAGTCGGTGAGATTCGTGATGAGTATGATGATGAAGAACGTACTTATGTGGTTCTCAATGACCATACGTGGGTGTTCGAAGGGAAAACGTTGCTGACAGATTTCTATCGTGTAACGAAGATAGATGAGAAAATCTTTGAGGAAGTAGCCGGAGATGCCGATACATTGGCCGGTTTACTGCTGGAGGTGAAAGGAGAATTCCCTGCCATACACGAGAAGGTGACATACCATAATTATGAGTTTGAGGTCTTAGAAAAAGATAATCGCCGTATTCTTAAGGTGAAATTCACGATATGCCCTCCTCATAAAGGTGAAAAAGAAAAATAAGTATGCCGATTTTTTCACAACATACAGACGTGACCTGTACGTGGGGTATCTGGCGTATCAGCGAGACGGAGGATGAGCTTCTTGCCATGTTGCCTCATGCTGAAACGTATCGCGGTCAGATACAAAGCTTCGGTAATGCCAATCGGCGTTTGGAGTGGTTGGCTGCCCGTGTCTTGCTTTACAGCCTGTTGGGTAAGGAAAAGAAGATTGCTTATTATAGAAGTGGACGGCCTTATTTGGCAGATGAGTCTGCTTCCATCAGCATTTCTCATACCCGTGGCTATGCAGCGGTAGTTGTTGGTGACTTGAAGTATTCTTGGGGCGTTGATATAGAACAGTATGGCGAACGTGTGCATCGGGTGGCAGAACGTTTCATGCGTTCCGATGAGGTGTCTTCCGTTTATCAAGGTACTGATACGTGGTCTTTATTGTTGCATTGGTCGGCTAAAGAAGCTTTGTATAAATGTTTGGGTATGGAAGATGTCGATTTCCTGGACCATTTGCGTATATACCCTTTTGAAGTGCAGGAGAGCGGTTCCTTTATGGCTGAGGAATACCGTACGGAGGTACGTCATCGTATGGAAGTGTATTATCATCTGGCGCCGGATTTTGTATGGACGTTATGCAAGATGCCGGTGGAGGGATGATGTGCTGAAAAGATGTTAGTAAAGTAGCTGAAACTCTGCGAATACGGGTAAGTGGTCACTATATCCACCTTGATATTTCATGCCATAGTAAGTGCGAAACGGTTGGGTTCCTCCGTAATTGTGGTCCTCTGTCAGGAGAAAAGAGGGAGAAAACACATCGCATTTGCTTTCTTCTGTGTGTAACGGAGAATTTGTCTGTAATAAACTGCCCGAAACGATAATATGGTCGAGCAATCCCCATTCCCCTTGATATTTATGACTGCCGAAATATTTTTGTGTCTTAAAGCGTCGTGCCAGTAAATGATAGAGGCGACAAGAGTGGATAGTATCATTACCGGAAGAAAAAGGTATATCAGCTTGTAACACTTTGCGGATGGATTTGTCTGTCGGGCAGTCATTAAAGTCCCCCATGATGATGATTTGCGGATGCTGACGGTAGCGTATCAAGCTGTCGGTTACGGATTTTAAACGTCGCGCTGCTGAAAGACGATAGGGTTCGCTCCTTTTGGTGCCTTGTGAACGTGAGGGGAAATGGCATACAAATACATCCAATGTATCACCGTTTAACAGCAATCCGCTGACGTGCAGGATATCACGGGTAGGACGATTGCCGGGATGAGGGCGTGGTATGGAAATATCTTGCCGGTAAATGGGCTTGAACAGACCACGTTGATACAGCAATGCCACATCAATGCCCCGTTCGTCGGCAGAATGAGTCATTAAGTACCGGTAGCCCGATGAACGTAGAATGGAATGGCGGGTGAGGTCAATGAGTACGCTGTCATTTTCAACTTCGCAGAGAGCCACAAGTGCAGGCGGGTTCCACTTACCGACAGCTGTGATGACACGGGCTACGGCATTTAATTTCTTGTAGTATTTAAAGCGGTTCCAGTGTCGCAGAGAGGTGGGGAGAAATTCGTAATCGTTTTTCAGTGTATCGTGCCGGCAGTCAAAAAGATTCTCTACGTTGTAAGTCATGACACAGAAGCTAATGGTATCTTTTTGCTCTCCGGCTTGTAAGAAAGGAAAGCCGGAGAGCAAAAAGAATACTACACATAGCAACTGCTTCATGCTTTGGTTGGAATGTGTTTCAGAATGTCCAATAAATGTTGCCAGAACTTATCGACGGTAGGGATAAGCATCCGTTCGTCCGGAGAGTGCACACCTTGCAGGGTAGGACCGAAAGAAATCATATCCAAAGCTGGATACTTGTTGAGGAAGAGCCCGCACTCCAGACCGGCATGAATAGCCTTGACCTTAGCTTCCGTATTGAAAAGACGCCGATAGGAGTCAACGGCTATTTTTAAAATCTCAGAATGTGGATTCGGTTTCCATCCGGGATATCCTTCGCTGTGTGTGACGTGTGCACCGGCCATTTCGAAGACAATGCGTACCATATTGGCAATATCATCTTTGGATGAAGCCGTAGAACTGCGTTGGCTGGTTGCGATGCTGATGACATGTTCAGGCCTCATTTTGATAGAGGCCAGATTGGTTGAAGTTTCCACCAGTCCCTCGATGTCTTGGCTCATGGCAAATACACCATGTGGAACGGCATACAGGGCTTGCAGTAACCGGTGCGTGGTGTTACGGTCAATGGCAATGGCATGAGCCGGTTCTGATTCCATCAATAATTGCATATCCGGTTCTGTAACGCTATATTCTGCTTGCACTTGGGCGGTAAAGATGTTGAGGTCGCTGCGTAAAGCGTGTTTATCTGCTTCCGGCAAGGCTATGATGGCATGGGCTTCGCGGGCAATGGCATTGCGTAAATTGCCTCCGTCTATCTCGCAGAGATAAGCATCATACTTGGTAAATACCTGGTTCAGAAAACGGGTCAGAATCTTATTGGCATTGGCACGTCCCAAATGAATGTCGCCACCGGAGTGTCCGCCCTTCAATCCTTTGACTTGTATTTTGCAGCAGAAGTAGTCGGCAGGAACATTTGTCTCCTGGTAGGTAAATTGTGCCACAGTGTCAATGCCTCCTGCGCAACCGATGAATATTTCCCCTTCGTCTTCAGAATCAAGATTCAGAAGGATGTCTCCGTTCATAAAGCCCTCTTTCAGGGCGAAAGCGCCTGTTAATCCGGTCTCCTCATCTACTGTGAAGAGACATTCCAATGGTCCGTGTTCAATGGTGTTGTCTGCCAAGATTGCCAGTGAAGTAGCTACTCCAATACCGTTGTCTGCTCCAAGAGTGGTACCTTTGGCACGAAGCCAGTCACCTTCTATAACGGTTTCTATAGGGTCGGTCAGGAAGTCATGCTGTACGTCGTTGTTTTTCTCGCACACCATGTCTATGTGTGATTGTAATACGACCGTTTTCCGGTTTTCCATCCTCGGTGTGGCAGGACATTTTATCAGGACGTTGCCGGCTTCATCTACGAGGGTTTCCAACTGATGCTGTTGACCAAAATTCTTCAAGTACTCAATCATCTTTTCTTCTTTCTTTGAAGGGCGCGGTACTTGACATATTTCTTCAAAATAGTGGAATACACCGGCAGGTCTTAAATCTTTCTTTTCCATGTCAAATGATTTAGTTTAAATGGTTTACTGCTAAATATGGTTAAATTGACGGAAGTTTATGCCTTTATTTCTCTTTTTTAGAGGGTAAAAAGCCGTTTAAATCCGCTCAAACCTCTATATTTGCACCCGCAAATTTAAGTAAATCCGCTGTAAAAGAAAGTTATTTTACTTTATTTTAGATGGGAGTTCTTATTTGCCTGATTAAATAGAAAGAAATGATTGCTACGATTCTGATAACTTTGCTGATAGTTGCTTTATGCGTCGTGTTGTTGGGCGTAAAGGTGTTTTTTGTGAAGGGCGGACGTTTTCCGAATACACATGTCAGCGGCAATAAGGCTTTGCGTGAGCAGGGTGTCGGGTGTGTGCAGTCACAGGATAGAGAGGCGCAACGTAAGCCCCGTTTTTCCATTGATGAACTGGAGCGGGCGTTGAGTGAACGTAAAAACTAATTAATTCTAAAACATATTTATTCAAATTATGAAGAGATTGAGCTACTTAGTGAATGGTATAGCTGCTTTGGCGGTGATTGTTTTATTCTCCCAATGTGCCGGAAAGGCTGACCAACAAGTTGTTAGTGCTGCCGCACAGGCTCCGGGATTGTCAGGTATGAAAATCGCTTTTGTTGAAGTAGATACCTTGTTGTCCAAATATAACTTTTGCATAGACTTGAACGAAGCTATGGTGAAAAAAAGTGAGAATGTACGTCTCACACTCAATCAGAAGGCTAAGGAACTGGATAAGCAGAAGCAGGAGTTCCAAACCAAGGTACAGAACAATGCATATATCTCACAGGAGCGTGCTCAACAGGAGTATAACCGCATTGCCAAACTGGAGCAGGATTTGCAGAACTTAAGTAATAAGTTGCAGGCTGAGTTGATGAGCGAGAACGAGAAAAACAGCTTGCAGTTGCGTGATTCTATTAATTCTTTCTTGAAAGAGTATAATAAGACCAAAGGTTACAGTTTTATTATCAGCAACACGGGATTTGATAATTTGCTGTATGCAGATAGCATTTATAATATTACAGATGAGATATTGGCAGGTTTGAATGCTCGCTACTCTTCTAAGAAATAAAAAGATTATCTTTTAATATGAAGTGCGTGCGCCGGGAATCACTTTCCGGCGCACGTTGTTTTTATCGGGGGATGAAATAACCATATAAATTGAGGAAAAGGGAAGAGAGGTGTCATATCTCATAGTGATACATTCTTTTTCGGGTTTCTGTTTACTTCGCGTTGAAATATGTATACAAAAACGTGCCGTATTGCAGGCCGTTTGTTCCTAAGCCCTTTGGTTCGTACTCGAAAGCCCTTTCGAATGCGCTCCGAAGGGCTTTCGTTCGTACTCCGAAGGGCTTAGGAGCAAAGCCCCGTCAGAATGCCTTCTGAGCCGGTATGAAGAAGTTTGCCCGAAAAGTAATGTATGTGTACAAATCGAATCAAATGAAGATAAAAGAGGTTTTCTCTTTAGGGAGATTTTCCGTTAGACAAGACGTAAACGGAAAGCTTATCCGAACTTACGATATCTGCTATAAGATGAATTGAATACGTGCCTGTACGATACCAAAATTCTCTCCGTTTATTTCCTTTGCAGATGAGTCGGGGATGACATAGCTATAGTTTACTTTTACGCCGATATGGCGGTTGAAGTAATAGTTCATACCGATGGAAAAGTCTTTTTGCGCTCCACCTATGATGTTGGCTTTTGTATCGTCCATATTCACGATGTCGAAACGCGAACAGATTTCCAAGGCTCTCCCGCTGGGGCGTGACGGACAGGCAGATGCTTCATCATACGTATATTGATTGCCTATCAGCAGCCATGCGCATTGTACATACCCTCCGTGTCCCCGATAATTGTTATATCCATTTTTGCGTTTGACATGCGCGTGCATATACTCACTTTGTAGATAGAAGCGATGATAGTAGGCTAGCAGTTCAGCAGAGAGCCGAATCTGGTATTGGGCATGGTCCACTTCTGCATTGATAAGATTGCGGTTGTCGATGGTACTGACGCCCGGCGCTTTATAGGTAAATGTATTTTTTCCTTCTTCATCTTCTGCTACACCGTTGGGGGTGCGATAGTCTGTTGCCACACCTATATGTAGAAGTGCTTTTTCTTTACGTACAGGACGATAGACAAAACGGCCGTTTATGGCATATCCCTGCGAAGCATTCTTTAAATTATTCACATCATTATCCGTGAAAAATCCGCCGCAGGCATAATAATGGAGGTCATTGTATGTGTAACTGATACCCATGCGCCGTCCGTCAGTCAGTGCCTGTACGATGGCCGGTGACTGATGGAACAGTAAGTCAAAAGTGCTGCATAGCATGTCCGGCGAGAAGGGCTCGTAGAATTGTCCGGCACGAAAGATGTGCTTTCCTTTGAGCGTATAAGACGCATATACATCTTTCAACGAGACTTTTCCACCGGCATAGCCTATTTCTGCCCGCATCGTCCAGTTGTCGTAAGTGGCTTTCAGACCGATACGCAAATCATTGAATTCGGTGCCATTGCCAAAATCATTACCGCCGTCTTGGGTATAGATGCCACCGTCCATTAACATGCGACCCGTCAATGAGCACTTCAACTTCTTTTCTGTATTTTGTCCTAAAGCGTTGGTGGCGACCGAATATAGTCCGATAATTAATAGTAATCTATACAATTGTTTCATTTGATGCATATCTCAATATCAGGCTTCTACGGTGATAGGAACCAGTTGCAGCATTTCTGTATTGCCGGTTTTTTCATCGGGTTTGGTTTCACAAGCCATTTTCTCACGTCGATGCCGTTGTACCAAGTAGATAATGGAACAGGTGAAAGCTACTGTACAGATAATGCCTACGTAACCTGAAGCCCGGTTATAAAATTCCAGCCAGTTGATGTCGGCATGGAAGAACTCTTTGAACATCAATACCAATACAGTACCAGTATAGCCGATGAAGTCGATAGTGACGATAAAAAATCCTACATTTCCCTTGATGCGGAAACAGGCAATAAAGCGGTCAAAGAAGATGCTTTGGAAACATAGGTAGGCTATGTACAGGCTGAGGCTTTGGATAAAGAGCCATGTAATGGTATTTAATTGTAAGGCGTCATAGTTAAAAGATACAAAGCTGAGGGTTGCTGTACCGGCTACTACCATGCTTAACAGAATGACCAATACCTTGATATTGCTTTTTATGAAACCCATAACTCCGAATAGAGCAAGGATGATGAGCGTCACTATGCTGTCCACTTGCGCAAATAGCCATGATGAGTGCCCTTTCATGTCGATGATGTTCACGAGGAAATCCTCTTTAATATCACGTAGAATCACTAACATTAAGTTGGCCACCAGCAACAGAATCAATACAGGCATGAAATTGATGAATAATGCCCGGCGTTGCTGCCCGTTGAGCGGAACACGTTGGCTCTTTGTGGCTATATCCTCGGCCGTAGGTTGCGGCAGGCGGTTCATTATGTATCCTAATGTAGCCAATAACGGTAGAGCAAATGCACCGATGAAAGCCGGCATCCAGAACTCACTGATATGTAATGTCTGCATCGTAAACAAACCTAAGGATTTGGCAACGCCCGAACTGATGACAATGCTTATGCCCAGCAAGCTTGCAAGAATATCTGTTGTGCGTCGTCCTTCGATGAAGCTGAAAATGACTCCCCACATACATCCTAATGACAGTCCGTTGAAGAACATGGCAAAGACATTATAGGGAGTAGGTAGGGTTGCAAACAAGATAAGTGATGCTTCAGCTACAATGACAGAGATAATGATAAACCGAAGCCGATGTTCTTTTTTAAGTTCGGAAATCAGTTTGATGCCTATGAACTTGGCAATGAGATAACCTAAAATCTGCGTGATGGTAGCTACTACCTTATAGTCCATTCCGAATGCTTCCAGTCCTTCGAATGCAGCAGCCGTGAACGGTTTGCGCAGTGCATATACTAATGAATAGGAGAGCAGGGCAGCTCCTCCTGCCCATAAGACAAACAGAAAGTTAGATAACTTCTTATTAGACATCATTCCTTTTTTAATACTTGCTATGGTATTCATCATTGTCGGTTAATTTGATTTCGGCGGCAAAAGTAAAGTGAGCCATCTGCTTTGGAAATGAATATCCATGAATTTCATCTGAATAAAAATGAGGCTGTCGGCGTGTAATATTTATGTAATGTTTATGTAGTATTTCTCTAACATGTGTGGCATTTTGAACGGGGAGAATCAGACTCCGAGGAGGTCTTTTTCTCTCATTAAATCAGTCTCGTCCAACTGCGGTGAGGGGACTGTACAGGTCTTTATGCAGTCTCCTTCCTGACATGTGTAGTTATAATAGGGCAGTAGGTCGTCTGTCAGCTCCTCTCGTTTTACCAATCGGCCGGTCAGTTCCAAAAAATCGTCCATAGAGGTGCTGTCAGAGTGTTTCATAAAGACGATTCTGCGGGCAATGGGATTGCGGTTATAATCAAGGCTGAGATACAGTCCCTTCAGCATGCGTGGAAAGTCGTACATGGGAAGCTGCAAGTAGATGGTGAATGGTGCCATCTCCGGTGCTTCGCGTTCATTGAATACGATATATGAGTTCTGCCGGTTACTGAACAGGACAATGCCGTTGTGCGTATTTCCATAGGCACTCATGTGGATGACTTTGACGTAGTCGTTGTTTTCAGAAGCAGCAATGAGGTAAGGCTCTATCTTCATGGAATTGGATGATGACCCCAGGCTGTAGCTGATGTAAATGCCGTTGTAGTTATATGCTTCTTGTGCGGAACGGGCCATGTCGTCTGACAAGTTTTTCAGGAAAAGATTGTTGTTCATTCCTGTCAGTGGGGCAGGCTCCAACGCAAAAAGTTGCTCTTTCATCTCTTTCAGATTGCCTAATAAGCGTTTTTTGGATACATTATTTACCTGAGAGAGGGCATAGTCCAGTGCATTTTCATACTCTTCTCCTTTCTTTACTTCGCTTAAGTAAGTGGGCAGGACGCTTGAGTATAACGATGAAAGCACACTGGGCGGCATGTTGATGTGGTCTGCAATTTCTTTCATCTTTACCCCTTTGTTACGTAGGTATTCAATGCGTTTATAGATGTCAGAAAGTTCATTCATATTATTATGTGATTATATCGGTTTATATTGAAAAAGTTTACAAAAAAAGTTCATCAATATGATATGAGGACTACATAAATATGACATTAATGTTACATTATAAAAGTCCTTTTTATTCATGTTATTAATAATAAGAATTTATTTCGGGTGTGGGAACTCTATGCTACCTTTGCGCCAGAATTTTGAAATAGACAGTTTAATGATTTGTAAACTATGAGACAGATTGAATGTATCATTATGGATTGGGCCGGAACCTCTGTAGACTATGGCTGTTTTGCCCCTGTGGCAGCTTTCATGGAGAGTTTTCAAGCCATTGGTGTACCGGTGACTGCTGCCGAGACACGTGCCCACATGGGATTAACAAAGGTGGAAGAAATTCGTGCCCTATTCTCATCAGAACGTATTAATCGTTGTTTCCAGGAGAAGTATGGACGTGACTATAATGAAGAGGATGTACAGCAGCGTTATGCAGAGTTCCAACGGGTACTTTTCTCTTCGTTGGCAGATTATACAGACCCTATTCCGGGTGTGGTGGAAACGATTGCCAATCTGCGTGCGCAAGGAATAAAAGTCGGTTCGACTACCGGTTATACCGATGAGATGATGAAGATTGTCATTCCTTCTGCTGCTGAAAAGGGATACGTGATAGACCATTGCGTCACTTCCGACCGTTTGCCTGCCGGACGTCCTTATCCGTATATGATATATCAAAATATGATAGACTTGGCTATTCCTTCTACAGACTGCGTGCTGAAATATGGCGATACCATTGCCGATATTCGCGAAGGTGTTAATGCTAAAGTGTGGACCGTAGGCGTAGTGATGGGAAGTAACGAGCTGGCTTTGACTCAGGAGGAAGTATCTTCCATGCCTGTTGATGAATTGCAGCAGCGCAAGGCTGATGTTCGCCGCCGGATGTTGCAGGCCGGGGCACACTATGTGGTAGATACCATTGCAGAACTGCCTGCGGTTATCGAAGAAATCAATATCCGAATGAATATCAATCGCTAACGAGTAATAGACTATGCGTGCTATGAGCGCATAAGCGAATACAGACTAATAACCTATATATTATATAATAAGTATATGAGACCTTATTTATTATTGACCCCGGGTCCTTTGACTACAACAGAAACTGTAAAAGAAGCCATGTTGACTGACTGGTGCACATGGGATGAAGATTATAACATCGGCATCGTGCAGGAGATACGCCGTTCGCTTGTGGAACTGGCAACTGACCGTCCCGATGAATATACCTCTGTACTTTTGCAAGGCAGTGGTACTTATTGTGTGGAAGCCGTCATAGGAAGTACAGTCCGCAGCAACGAAGATTATCTGCTTATTCTGAGCAATGGCGCTTATGGCGACCGTATGGGCACTATCGCCACTTATTACGGCATCCGTCACTACGTCATGAAGTTTGAAGAGACACAAATTGTTGACCCTCAGCAGGTGGACAGCTATTTGGCGGAACATCCGGAAGTAACGCATGTTTCTGTGGTACATTGTGAAACCACTACCGGTGTGCTCAATCCATTGGCAGAAGTGGCTGCCGTGGTGAAACGTCATGGCAAATTATTGATTGTCGATGCCATGAGCAGTTTTGGCGGGGTACCTCTCAATATGACACAACTGGGCATTGATTTTCTTATCAGCAGCGCCAACAAGTGCATTCAGGGAGTACCAGGATTCGGTTTTATTATAGCCCGCCGTTCCGAATTGGAACGTTGCAAAGGAGTAGCCCGTTCCTTGTCATTGGATATTTATGACCAGTGGGAGACTATGGAGAAAGGACATGGCAAGTGGCGTTTCACCTCGCCTACCCATGTGGTACGTGCTTTTAAGCAGGCATTGAGTGAATTGCAGGAAGAAGGCGGAGTAGAAGCACGTCATCGCCGTTATCAAGCCAACCATGATGTGCTGGTTAGCCGCATGCGTGCTTTAGGTTTCCAGTCATTGTTACCGGATGAGATACAGTCGCCTGTCATCACTTCTTCCCTTTATCCTCATGCAGGATTTGATTTCAAGTCTTTCTACACAAAGTTGAAAGGACACGGCTTTGTCATCTATCCGGGCAAGATTTCGCAGGCTGATACATTCCGAATTGGCAATATCGGTGATGTGCATCCCGCAGACTTTGAACGTTTAGCAGAAGCGGTTAAAGAGTGTCTCTGATGCATGAATGACATACAATTTGTTTCCAGAGGAGATGTAAGTATGTAGTATTTCTCCTTGTTTAAAGGGCGTACACTTTCGATATGTGGGAAATCGAAACATGTACGCCCTTTTATTATTTATGGAAGAAGTGTGAGTTATCAGTATGTACTTTTATTCTTCCGGTTCTTCCTTTTTGACGACGAGCAGTTTGTCTACGCGGCCTCCATCCATATCTACCACCTCGAAGTCCAGATTCTTGTAGCTGAATAAATCGCCTGCCTTGGGGATGCGGCCGATGAGGAACATCGCCAATCCACTTAGGGTGGTAAAGTCCTCCTCTTTCAAGTCATCATAGTCCAAAATGCCCATTGCATCCATGAAATCATTCAAGTCCATCGATGCTTCTACCAGCATGGAGCCATCGGCACGGACTACAATATCTTCTTCTTCTATTTCATTCTCTTCCAGAATATCGCCAAAGATACTTTCCGTAAGGTCATGCAAGGTAATGATACCTTCCATGCTTCCATATTCGTCAACAACGACTGCAAAGTTGGTCTTGTTTCGTTTGAATAATTCCAGCACCTTCTTTGCGTATAAACTTTCGGGGATAAACAGAACCGGACGGGCTATGCGGCGTAGGTCGAATGGTTGCTTATTACCTATCATCAGAATGATGTCTTTGACGGAGACAATACCTAAGATTTCCTCTTCGCCTTTTTCCATCAAGAGATATTTGCTGAAGTGTTTGTCATTGATGATTTGCAACACTTCTTCCTGTGTATTATCGGGATGGAGGGCGATAACGTCACGGCGCTGTGTCATTAGATTGTTGGCACGTTTGTCGGAGAAGCGGAACACATCTCGTAACATTTCCGTTTCTTCTTTATCAATGACACCTTGTTCTGAACTTTGATGGAGAATCATCTTGAGTTCGTCCTGTGTCATTTGCCGTTCCTCGTTTTTCTGCAATCCCAATAATTTGTTTGTCAATCGGGTGGAAGCACTGAGCAGGCAGACGAAAGGATAAGAGACTTTTGTCAGCAGTATCATAAACGGACTGAGTAGGGTGGCATATCGTTCCGGGTTACTCAATGCGATGGATTTAGGAGCTAATTCGCCAATGATGAGTGACAGATAGGTGATAACCGCCACAACAACTATCATGGAGAGACTTTCAGCATAAGGTTGTAGGGCAGGAATAGAGGCGAAAAAGGGAGTAATGTAGTCGGCAATGGTGGCACCACCATACGCACCGGATACGATGCCGATTAACGTAATTCCTATTTGAATGGTAGAGAGGAATTTTTCAGGTTCCTCAAGTTGTTTCAATACATCTTTGGCACGTTTGTTTTTCTTCCCGGCAAGGGTCTCCAGCCGTGCCTTACTAGATGATACTAACGCTATTTCGTACATAGCGAAGATTCCATTTAGGATTAATAGAAATATGATAATTACAAATTCCATATATGTATGTAGTTGTTTCCTTATTTATCAAATTATTCGATATAGATGTTGATATAACGCCAAATGGTGCTCGATACCTCTGACGCATTTCCATAGATGTCGGTCACGGTTTCGGTGTAAGTTGTTCCTATGTTGATTTCACTCAGTAGCCGATTTTCATTCCATGTATAGGTGTACGAAGTATTTTCCTGTTCATTACCTTCTGGAGTGACAAGTGTTGGCAGATGGGCACTTTGTTTCCCAAGTAAGCGGGCATAAATGGCATCTATGTGAAAAGAGAGTGGGGAGATGTTTTCCCACATCGGGTCGGGTAACTGATATGAATTTGCATCGTTGCCTGTGGTGTAGTGCAGGGTAACCTCGTCAGCCTCAATGGATTGTATATTTTCATTGTTGTATGTCAAGGTGAGGAGAAAATGTCTTTGTCCGTTTAAAGTCTCTTCTATTTGTGTTAAAAAACCGTTGCTGTCGTAGTGGAACTGGTAGTTCCGTGTCAGCCCGGCTTCTATGCTGGTGCATTGCGTGGCTTTTCCTTCTGCATCGAGTGTATAAGTGGCAGTGTTACCGTAGCTGTCTGTGCAGATGGCTTCCTTATCGGTGTAGGTAAAGTTTTTCTCGTAAGTTATGCTTTGCCCGTGATCCATTTCCTGGATTGTCGTATGAGAAGTCAGCCGGTTATCCGTATAATTAAAGACATCTGTTCTCTCTACATTTCCTCCGTCACTGGCAAGGGTTTCAGACAATGTGATGGAACGGATTTCTGATAAGGATGGTGCTTCATTCAGTTCGTCATTGTCTGTACAGGATGCTAACATCCATCCGCATGCTATGATGATGGCTAAAAACTGTAGGGCGTTTTTTCTCATATAATAATGTTTTATGGCTCTAATTGTATCGGCGACAGGATGATGCCCTTGCGGAACGGACGCTTCATGCGCAGAGACTTTGCCGGAGAAGGGGTGAAAGATGTCGCAGTCGCGTTGCTCTCCGCTGTGTTTCCTAAGATGATGTTCAGCGTAGCGTTCAACAACGTTTCTTCCGTGTCTCCAAGCGGAAGATACCTCGTTGATAAACCGGTTTCGGTATATCCGTGGTCAGCCGTAATGCCACTTGTATGATATTCCTCGTAGGCATTATATACCTCGCACACCACGGGACGCAGTGTCCACGCATAGCGGGTGCTGACATAGAGAACAGTGGCCACGTATTCCCCTTTGGTCGTAGAACCGACGGTTTCTACATCCATGTACGGATGCAGGCAGTTGATTAAAGTTTCGGCAGCACCGGCCGTTTGGCTGCTGGTAATGACATATAGTTTAGACAAGTTCAGATTGACACCGCTCTGCAACAGCTCGCTGTTTATGGTTAAGTCTGTGTTTCTGGCACTCTGCTTGTCGCTGTATCTTAGCAAGGCAAAGATGTTGTCAAGCGCTTCGGCCGGTGCAAGAATGGCTGCCAGCAGTTGGGCACATTCCATTTCGCCACCGGTGTTATAACGTAAATCCAATATAAACTCATTCACTCCGGCCGTCTGGCACTCTTGGGAGAAAGCACGCAGTTGGTCGTTGTATTCCTGTTCGTTTTCAGTACTTCCTGCTACAAAACTGTGATAAGCCAGGTAACCGATAACAGCGCTGCCGCTTTGATAGATGTTCTTGACATGTATGGGGGAGTCATAGACAGCTGTCGCAGCCGGTAGAGTGACATTGCGGTCGGTCACTAAATAGGAGATGACAATGGAGTCATCTTCCGTAGTTTCTTCATCCGGAATAGAGATTTCATGATATTTACCCATGCCGAGCAGTCGTGAACTGCCATCTGTCAACAGGCTCTGCCTATCGTCGTTGATGCTATCCCCGTCGATGGTCAGAATCCATTCGCCCCGCTTCAAACCGGCTTGTTCGGCCGGTGACCCCGTTGCTATGTAAGTAATCTGTGCGGCATAAAGTGTATCTCTCTCAGTCACCTCCACAACCGTGTCACGGTTAGCAATGGAGTAGAAAGTGCAATTCATTCCATACGAGGGTAAAGGAACGGTATATAAGGTATCTACCGTAGAGAAGTTGTCATAACTCGGCAACATGTTGTTCAGGAAAGTTTCCGGGTCTTGAAAATAGTTCAGGTCATTGAACGTGGGTAGGTCTGCATACCACAGATAATCTTCTCTCATGATACTGTCTATCCATAAGTCCCGACCTGTGCGCGGATAGTATTCAGGCCAGCGGTCTACACCGCAGGAGAAAAAACTTGTAATTGCTATGAGGAGTGTTAAGAACGGAAGAATCCGTTTTGTTCTGTTCATTAAAGTTTTATATCATGTTGGTTCGGACTGCAAATGTAATGAAGATATTGCGATTTACCAAAGGTGTTTTCTTTTGTTATGACATTATATGGATGAAAAAGATTTAAAGATTGTTTTTAAGGCGAGTCTCTAATGAAGGAAGATTTCGTACCTTGCTTTTTTCCGGTGACCGCCATGTATATATGGCGTTTGCTCCGAAGCCTTTCGGAGCGTGCTTCGAATATACTTCGTCCGTGTTCCGAAAGGCTTCGGAGCAAACCCCTGTCAAAAGGTGTGTGGCGGGGGGATGAGCAGTGCTAAATACATGTCTGGAGAAGTCCGGAATTTGTCGGCTTGGGGAATATTGCGGAAATTTCTTCTGCCGTTTTTCTTTACAATAGAGTGTTTGCCAACGGCTAAAAAAACTGAATGGCAGTGCATGGGTACGTTTTAAAATTGTATCTTTGAACATCAGATAATAGTCTCTTTTTAAAAATATAATGCTATATGATGACAAAGAAAGTTTTGGCAACGGATAAGAAAGTGGTTACATTTGGTGAAGTGATGCTTCGTTTGACTACTCCTAATTTTCGTCGGTTTTCGCAAACGAATGAATTTATTGCAACTTATGGGGGAAGCGAGGCCAATGTGGCGGTCTCGTTGGCGCATTTTGGCATTCCTGCCGAGTTCGTGACCCGCTTACCGGACAATGCCATGGCACATGCTTGCGTGGCGGCATTGCGGAGTGCCGGACTGGGAACGGAAGGCATTGTCTATGGGGGAAAGCGCTTGGGGCTTTACTATTTGGAAGGTGGAGCGGCTTTCCGCAATTCGAATGTGGTTTACGACCGTGAAGGCTCTTCGTTTGCTACCATTCGTCCCGGAATGGTCGATTGGGAGCGGGTGCTTGCCGATGCGGGATGGTTTCATTGGTCAGGCATTGCCGCTGCCTTGTCGCAGGAGGGGGCAGATGTCTGCCGGGAAGCGTTGGAGGTGGCAGACCGCCTGGGGCTGACGATTTCGTGTGACCTTAATTTCCGTAAAAAGCTTTGGAATTATGGCCGTTCGGCTGCCGAGGTGATGGAGCCGTTGGTGCAGTATAGCGATGTGATATTTGGGGCAGAACCTGAGTATCAGGAGATTTTGGGGATTCGTCCGGTCGGATTCCATGCCGTGACGGCCAAAGATGATTCGTTTGTAGCCAGTCTGCCGGCATTCGAAGCCTTTGGCAAGGAGGTGGATGAACGGGTGCCCCGCTGTCAGAAAGTCTTTTTGGAATTGCGGAACTCCATAACGTCCAATCATAACTTGCTGGCCGCCGTGCTCTATTCCGATGGTAGCCTGAAGCATACAGGCATTTACGACATAGAGCACGAGGTGGACCGGCTGGGTACGGGGGACGCATTCGTCGGGGGCATGATATGTGGGTTGATTCGCTATCCGGATGATGACCAGCGTGCTTTGGACTTTGCGTTGGCGGCTTCTGCGCTGAAAAACACGGTCTATGGCGACTTCAACCTCGTGTCTGTCGAAGAGGTGGAAAGCCTGATGGCCGGTAACACATCGGGGCGTGTGTCACGATGATTAGTGAACTGAACCAGCCAGATAGCGTTCCATGCCTTTGGTGAAGTAGGTCTGTAGATTCCCGTCTTTGTCCGTGTAGATGAAGTAGGCATCAATGTCTGGACGCGATTCCACAAAACGGGTTGCCTGCTCTACGCCCATCACCATGCACGAAGTGGCATAGGCATCAGCGCTCATGCAATCGCGGGCAATAACGGTGGCGGATAGCATGTCATTTAGAGCAGGATAGCCCGTATGGGGATTGATGGTGTGTGCGTATTTCTTGCCGTCCTTGTAATAGAAATTCCGGTAATTACCGGATGTGGCGATGCCTACGTTGGTTACTTGCAGGATGGTTTGTAGTTCTTGATTGCTGGAGAGGGAATCTTCTACGGGTTTGTTGATTCCGATACGCCAGCGTGCGTTGTGCGGATTCATGCCTCGTACGACTACTTCGCCGCCGATGTCCACCATGAAGTTGCTGACGCCTTGGCGTTCTAAGTAGCCGGCTATGATGTCTACGGCATATCCTTTGGCTACGGCGCTACAGTCTAAAATGGTACGTGGGTCTTGCTTGATTACTTTGCCGCTGTCGGTCAGACTTATTTTCTGATAGCCGGTAAATTGCAGCAGACTGTCTATCATCGTAGAGTCAGGAAAGCGTCCTTGCTTGAATCCGAATCCCCACGCATTGACTAATGGGGCCACGGTGATGTCGAAAGCGCCGTTTGTTTCGTGTGAGACTTCCATACTACGGCCGAATACACGGGAGAATAGTGAATCGACTATGATATCTTCATTACGGTTGACGCGGGAAATAGTAGCCGTGTCGTTGAAAGGAGATAGTGACCCGTCGAAACGCTTCAATTCGGCTTCGATTCCGGCTTGTAGATTTTCTTTGTGCTGGTAGGTAATGTTATATACAGTACCGAATACTAATCCGTGATCGGTCTGATAGGGAAGGGGACGATTGTGACGGATTAGTATCAGGGTGGTGCCCAATACGAGCAGGACAACCCAAAACAGATTGCGTTTTGTTTTTTTATCCATAGTGTTGTATTAAATGTTCGATGAGGATTTTTGTACCTATAAGGATGAGGATAATGCCTCCCCATAATTCGGCACGCAGCTTGCGGGCAATGCCACAGCCGCAACGTATGCCGAACAGTAGTCCCACAAGTGATAGGGCGAATGAGACAAACCCGATAATGCCTATGGGTGAAAGGATGCTGCTTATACTATTAATGCCTAAAAAAGCAAACGAAACTCCTACGGCCAGTGCATCGATACTGGTAGCAATAGCCAGCATCAGCACGGTGTACAGGCGAGTGGGGTCAAACTGAGGATGGCATTCTTTTTCTTTTTTATAGGTGCCTATTATCATGCGTCCGCCTAAAAAAACTAAGATTCCAAATGCTATCCAGTGGTCTATATCTTCTATGAGATGGCTGAACGTACTTGCCAGTGCCCAGCCTATCAGCGGCATTATCCCTTGAAAGAATCCAAACGCAAAGGCCATGATTAATATAGTCCGCCAGTATGTGCGTTTCAGAATAATGCCGCTTGCAATGGATATGGCAAAGCAATCCATGGCTAAACCAATGGCTAACAGCCAGATTTCAGTTATAGTCATTCTTGGATAAATAAAATATGTTAGAAAGGTAATTTATAAGTGATGGAATACGTCACGCCGATGTTATTGTCGTTATATTGGCCGAATCCGGGTACATACCACGGGTCGCCGTACCTGTCTGGTGAAGCCGATAGTTTGAAGCGATAGCGTACGGCCCATCCCATGTAAAGGTCTTTCCAGATATGAGCCCGTATGCCGGCACATAATTCCAACCATTGCATGGTACACTTCAGGTTCTCATGGTTATATGGAACACTCCCTCCCCAGATGTCATCAATCAGACCGGGATTATCAAGGCTTCCGCCATAGATGGGATCGCTTACACTGACAGAGTTTATGTCATAGTTAAAGCTACTGACTGCATAACGGACACCCACCAATAGTTTGTGCTTGAATTTTTTTTTGTAGAAAGTGTTATAGTCCATGCCGATACGAAAATATGGAGCGGAACTTTTATAATGAATGCCTGTCTCGCCCCAGCTGTCTGTTGAGCCGTATCCCAATTCTACGGTTGGGAAAAAGCGGTTCTTCAGGTTGACATCGGCCATGATTTCCATGCTGAAGAAATCACTGCCAAACAACTTACTGGCCGGTCCCCATAAATCGATGCCGACAGATATGCCGTTGTAAAGAGGATAATGTACTTCATCTTTGTCCGCTTTCTCTTGCTTGGCATTTTTTCTCTGGAGAGAGCTGGGCGGACGTGAAGTACTTACCATCTGGGCTTGTAAACTACCAATAGGTATGACCATTAGTAGCACGCACAGCCATAGTAGATTAATAGAATAGTCTGATATTTTCTGTTCCATTGGTACCCGCTTCTTCGTTTGTAGTATATACAGAGTCAAGTTGATGACGGCTATATTGGATGTTGGTGACAGATTGCCTCATTTGATATCCACAATCCATGGATATGAAGTAAGGGGTATTGTCATGATGGATGGTGAGTGTGTCTCTATATCTTCGGCTGTAGTGAAATATGAGTACGGTAGAGTCTGTCGTGTAGCGCAAAGGCAATGACAGGTTGGTGACCTCCTTTTGGTTGTTGAGTATGATAGAGTCTGTGCCATAGGCCGTAATGGTCAATGAATCGAGTGTATCTCTGCGTGTCATGGATGTTTCGGGGTCTATGGTGTAGATGTTGCATTGTAACATGTTGCGTGTTGTCATCGAGCAGTCTTCTTCTTCACTACAAGCCGTTACGATGTTGATGAGGGAGTAGAGAAGTGTACTTGCTATGATTAGTCTGATTAATGTTCTCATCGTTGTGTTACATTCATTATGTTAAATGGTTTTCTCTATCTGATATTTGTTTCGTTCGGATGAATTGCGTGAGATGAGTTCGCCCAAAAATCCGCCCACAAAGAGTTGCGTACCGATAATCATGGATGTAAGTGACAGATAAAAATAAGGTGAATCTGTAACCAACCGGTAAGGCATTCCGTGATACATATTATATAACTTGGTAGCACCAACAACAATCACGGCAATGAATCCCAGAATGAACATTAGGGAACCCAATAATCCGAAGAAGTGCATAGGCTTGACGCCAAATGTGGAAAGGAACCATAAAGTAATCAGATCCAAATAACCATGTACGAAACGATCCAGCCCGAATTTGCTTTTCCCGTATTTGCGGGCTTGATGATGCACAACCTTTTCACCAATCTTTGTGAAACCGGCATTCTTTGCTAGATAAGGTATGTACCGGTGCATGTCTCCATATACTTCGATGTTTCTCACTACTTCACGCCGATAGGCTTTCAGTCCACAATTCATGTCGTGTAACTTCAGCCCGGAGATGTGGCGTGTGGTAAAGTTGAATATTTTGGAGGGGATATTTTTCATCAGCACATTGTCGTGTCTTACCTTTTTCCAACCGGAAACCAAGTCATATCCTTCTTCTGTAATCATCTGATAGAGTTCGGGAATCTCATCGGGACTGTCCTGCAAGTCGGCATCCATCGTGATGATGACATCGCCCTGTGCCTGTTCGAACCCGCAATATAATGCAGGCGATTTGCCATAGTTACGTCGGAACTTAATGCCGTGAACAATTTCCGGCGATTTAGTTTTTAATTGCTCGATGACTTGCCACGAACGATCCGTGCTTCCATCGTTCACGAAGATAATTTCGTGTGAAAAGCCGTTGGCTTGCATTACCCGTTCTATCCAATCAAATAATTCGGGCAATGATTCTTCTTCATTATATAAAGGTATGACTATTGATATATCCATGAGTGTGATATGTATTTACCGGATTAGGAATGCTTTCGTTTCATAACAAAAAGGGCGGTCGGAATAGCCAGCAGGACTCCGCAGAAAATATTCCATGACAACAATTGCAAGGTAATATCAGTTGCATTGACAGATTCCAACATCTCAATGGCCTGTTTAAACAGGTCAACGTAGGCTTGTGAGTCAGGCAGACTGCTTTGTCGCATTATGTTTGCTTGTGTTTGATAGGCAGAGATGAGCGTGTCTATCACAAAACCGTCGTCTATGAAACGAAAATAAATGTAGTGGGCAACGGCTGTCAACAAGGCGGCAAAGATATACATCGTCACCGTGAAACTCCATGCCTGTAGAAAGTTGATGCTACCTCCGCACCCCTGTTCGCGGAACATGCGTGCATAATAAAAACCTAAAAACGGAACGCATAACGTCAGCCCCAGGAATAAGAGAGAAAGGAAAGGCATAGTCAAACCCAACGGGAACAAAATGAACTTGATTATCCAAAATCCCCCCATGTAGGTGCCGAATAGCATGGCGTATTTATGCATAGTTGTAGTTTTTTGTTATCTTGATAGCGTAAAATAAAATGCATCGCAAAGGTATAAATAATATTGGTAGCAAAAGCTTTCTCGTTTGTTAAAGTTAAAAAAGTTGGGGTAAGGTATTGCAGGTTTCAGAAAAATGCCTACCTTTGCACCCGCAAACATGGGTAAGTCCTATACGGCCAGCTCCCTTCGAATCCTCCAGGGCTTGACGGCAGCAAAGGTAGTTGGTTGTAGCGGCGCGATATAGATAGCTTGCCCACCCGCCTCTTTAGCTCAGTTGGCCAGAGCACGTGATTTGTAATCTCGGGGTCGTTGGTTCGAATCCGACAAGAGGCTCAAAAAGAAAAAGGTAAAACGAGGATGTTCTGTACAGGAGCATCCTCGTTTTGTTTATAGTGGCATGAAATAACGTAATATTCTGAAGATTGAAATCATCAGATTTGTATCTTTTTCATCTGGCAAACCGATGGCAATCATGGGGATCATGCAGAAACAGGCGGATTTGAATAAATACAGGGCATAAACTTATTACAGATAAGAAATTTGAAAAACTGAGATGGATACTATTTTATCGGAATTATTAGTGGAGTCGGATAATGACTTGCCGTTTGGAGTTTCACTGGATGCCGGTCTTGGTGAGGACCATAATCTGATACTGTGTATGGAACGTTGGGATTTGGAAAGTCCCAAATATGGATATGTACTCTATGCCATTGTTGACAAAGACGATACACTGCTCATGGCGAACCGTTTGGGAATACAGGTCGAAGAGTTTCCAAAGTGCCTGAAATCACGCTTTGGTACAGATTCAGGCGCATGGGTACCTTCGCGTGTAGAGGCGCTGTTCAGTGAGTTGCTTAATTTTATATTGGATTGCGGAGTACGCTACCGGCTGAAAAGAGTATAGCCAGATCGGTAAATTCTGAATGAAGAAAAAAGAGAACGCCCCGAAGAAATAAGATTCTTCGAGGCGTTTTTTTTACTAATACCATTGAAACTCTCTTTTTACCTCTTTACGTTTAAGTTCAATTATACTGTTTGTTATACCACTTGTTTTAATCAGAACTTTTTAATCCCCTTGCTGTTTTCGGGTGTAGCCTCAATCAAGCTGAGTGCAAAACCTCCGCTTCGTGCTAACTTGATATTCATCTTTGTTTTGGAGGTAACGATGCCCGTTTTGATTTGGTAAGAAGTCGGGTTCTTTTGGTAGTCAGCATCTTTGCCGTCAGCGTATAAGGAAGCTATGTATTTCTTGTTCGGATCGAGGAAGTCCAGTTGGAATGTTGCGGTACGTGCATTCTCGTCAGTGATACCTCCTACGAACCAGTTATTGCTTCCCTTGGCACGGCGGGCTATGGTGAGATAGTCTCCCGGTTCAGCCTCCAGATAACGACTTTCATCCCAATCTACAGCAACATCCTTGATAAACTGGAAAGCATCCATGTGTTTCTCGTAATTTTCTACCAAGTCGGCTGCCATTTGCAACGGGCTGTACAGAGTGACATACAGCGCCAATTGCTTGCACAGCGTGGTTTGTACCTGCCCATGAGGCAAGTCGCCCATAAATTCGAGTTTTGTATCGAAGATACCCGGTGTGTAGTCCATCGGACCACCGATGAGCCGGGTGAAAGGAAGCAGAGTCGTGTGGAACGGCTTACTTCCGCCGAAGGCCTCGTACTCGGTGCCGCGTGCAGCTTCATTGCCTATCAGGTTGGGATAAGTACGGCACAATCCGGTGGGGCGTACCGCTTCGTGACCGTTTACCATAATCTTATATTCGGCCGCTTTCTTCACGGCGTAGAGATAGTGATTGTTCATCCATTGTCCGTAGTGGTGTTCACCCCGCGGGATGATGTTGCCCACATATCCGCTCTTTACGGCATTATATCCGTGGTCTGCCATGAACTGATATGCTTTGTCCATGTGTCGTTCGTAGTTGCGTACGGAGGCCGATGTCTCATGGTGCATCATCAGGCGGACTCCTTTGCTATGTGCATATTCATTCAGCATTTTCACGTCAAAATCAGGGTAGGGCGTCACGAAGTCAAACACATAATCTTTAGACTTACCAAACCAGTCTTCCCATCCTTCGTTCCATCCTTCCACCAGTACTTGGTCAAGACCATTGGCAGCAGCAAAGTCGATGTAACGCTTCACATTCTCGTTGTTGGCACCGTGCCGACCGTTCGGCTTTGTCTGTTTGTAATCCGTCTTTCCCAATTGCACGGAGAGAAGGTCGTCCGTATAAGCCCACGTGTTACGTCCGGCAATCAGTTCCCACCACACGCCTACATATTTCACGGGCTTAATCCACGAAATATCTTCGTATGCACACGGTTCGTTCAGGTTCAGCGTGATGCGCGAAGCCAAGATGTCGCGTGCGTCGTCGCTGACGATGACAGTGCGCCACGGCGATACACACGGAGCCTGCAAGTATCCTTTATTGCCTTGTGCGTCGGGTGTCAGCCATGATTCGAATACGAAATTCTTGTCATCCAGATTCAGGTGCATGCACGAGTAGTCCACTAAAGCCGCTTCGTGCAGGTTGATGTATAATCCCTCGTCAGTCTTTAGTTGCAGTGATGTTTGCACGCCCGTCTCAGAAAACGGTGTTTGCGAAGAGTTGGGCGTGATGGCACCCTTCATCAGTCCGCGAATCTCGGAGAGGCGAGACTCGGTATAGTCATATTCCTGTGTGTCATAGTCTCCCGGAATCCAGAATGCCTTGTGGTCACCTGTCATGGCAAACTGCGTATGTTCTTCCTTGATGACGAAATAATTCAGGTTCTTGCACAACGGAAACTCATAGCGGAATCCCAATCCGTCGTCGAACAGGCGGAAGCGAATCAACAGATTGCGGTCTTGTGCCTTTTGGTTGAGCGTCACCAACAGTTCGTTATAGTGATTGCGAATTTTGCTTTCTTCGCCCCATACGGGTGTCCACGTCTCGTCGAAAGTAGATGTCTGTGCATCAGTCAGGGTAAATCCGTTCATCAGTCCCGGGTCATCTTTCAGTTCCAGCCCCAGTTTGGATGTTTTAACGACCGGTTTACCTTTGTAGAATAATTCATAGACGGGTTCACCTTGCGGAGTGACAGCAAAGTTTAGTTGCAATTCACCGTTTGGAGAGGTCAGGTTCTTAGTCATTGTAGATTTCATGTCTTGCGCCTTTATGAATGCCCCTGTTAATAAGAGCAACGTCACGCAGACCAGCTTCATGCGGATGGTACTCATGTTTTTCATGCTTTTTTGTTTTGGAAATTCAGAATATTTGTGTGGCAAATATAGTCAGTATAAACAAAAAACAAACGGGAGCACCTATAGAAATCCCGTTGAAAAGCTGGGAAACGTTTGCATAGCGGAGCAGATAGGCTGACTGTGTAAAGAAACATTCCTAACTTTACGAAATGAGATACGATTTGTATAGATACATTACTTCACGAAAAAATGTCCATATACCCGCTCAGAAGGTATTGTAGAGGGGGCTTGTTCCGAAGCCCTTCGGAACACGGACGAAAGCCTTTGCGAACGCGCTCCGAAAGGCTTTGGAACAAGCTCGCAAAGGCTTCGGAGCAAACGGCATACTATATGGTATGTATTTTGTATACATTTTTGCCTTTTGAATAAAATTCTTAGATCCTGTAGTCAGCTCTTT
>CALUJK010000101.1 GCA_944320945.1 uncultured Bacteroides sp.
ATCGGTAGCCTGGTAAGCGCCTCTATGTCTACGCCGCTCACTACAGTGGCAGACAACTCGGAAATGTTTGCCTACTTCTCCATGACCGAACGCCAGTTGCTCTCAATGGTTCGCGAAGGTGGCACGACCCAAGAGATTCTGGACAAACTTCCCCGTATCCAGCTGCAACTGATTGACGGCAGCATCTATCCGGACAGCGGCCGTGTAGCTACCATCAGCGGTGTCATCGACCCCACGACCGGTTCGGTGAGCATGCGTGCTCTCTTCCCGAACGATCACAACATCCTGCGCAGCAACAGCACGGGTAACGTCATTTTCCCGAACCCGATGCAGAATGTCATCATGATTCCCCAGTCGGCTACCAGCGAAATTCAGGACAAACGTTTCGTATATGTAGTTCAAGCTGACAACACGGTGAAGAACACCGAAATCAAGACATTCACACTGGACGACGGAAAGAACTTCTTTGTGACCAGCGGACTGAAAGCCGGTGACAAAGTAGTAATAGAAGGAGTACAAGCCCTGCACGACGGACAAGCCATCACTCCAATTACGCCTGCCGACAAAGAAGCTGCCTACCAGAAAGCCCTGCAAGACCAACGGGACGGCAACATCCAAACGGCATTTCAATAAACATACATAATATATAATAATAATGACGGATGAAGAAGAGCTGCACATCGGTGCAGCACAATGAAGGATTCATCAAAACCACGGGAGTTCTTCATTCTTCATTCTTAATTCTTCATTAAAACAGCGTATGAAATTAGATAGATTTATCAACCGTCCGGTGCTATCAACGGTTATCTCCATCCTGTTGGTCATCTTGGGCTTTATTGGATTGGCCACGCTGCCAGTTACCCAGTATCCGGACATTGCGCGCCCAACAGTCAGTGTGAGCGCAACCTATACGGGCGCCAACGCCCAGACCGTGTTGAACTCGGTCATTTCGCCGTTGGAAGACCAAATCAACGGTGTGGAAGGTATGATGTACATGACATCAGATGCCTCTAACAACGGATCTGCTACCATTACCGTGTACTTCAATCAGGGAACAGACCCGGATATGGCACAGGTGAACGTACAGAACCGTGTAAGTGCCGCCCAAGGTCTGTTACCGCAAGAGGTAACCCAAATCGGTGTGACAACCCGTAAACGTCAAACCTCCATGTTGCTTATCTTCTCTATCTATGATATGGAAGACAAATACAACATTGAGTTTATCGAAAACTATGCCAACATCAACATCATCCCCGAAATCAAGCGTGTAGCCGGTGTAGGTGATGCCATGGTGATGGGAGCCGACTACGCCATGCGTATTTGGCTGAAGCCGGATGTCATGGCACAATACGAATTGATTCCTGCCGACATCAGTGCCGCATTGGCCGAACAAAACATTGAGGCTGCCCCGGGACAATTCGGCGAACGCAGTGGACAGACATTCCAATACACCATCCGTTATCGTGGTCGTTTGCAAACTCCCGAAGAATTCGAGAATATCGTCATCAAATCGTTGGCCGACGGCGAAGTGCTTCGCATGAAAGATGTTGCCAATATTGAGTTGGGACGCAATACATACGGATTCGACAATACAATGAATGGCCATAAGGGCGTCAGTTGTATCGTGTTCCAGATGGCAGGTACCAACGCAACGGAGACCATCCAGAACTTGGAAAAGGTATTGGCCGATATGCAGAAGACCATGCCTGCCGGTTTAGGTATCAACATCGCACAGAGTGCCAACGACTTCCTCTTTGCCTCAATCCACGAGGTTATCAAGACATTGATTGAAGCGTTTATCTTGGTGTTTATTGTAGTGTATATCTTCCTACAAGATATGCGTTCCACGCTGATTCCTGCCATCGCCATCCCTGTGGCCTTAATTGCCACATTCTTCGTCTTGAAGATTATCGGCTTCAGTGTCAATTTGCTGACACTTTCGGCCATGGTGCTTGCCATCGCCATTGTGGTGGATGACGCCATAGTCGTCGTCGAGGGCGTCCATGCCAAGCTGGACCAAGGCTACAAGTCGGCCCGTCTGGCTGCCATCGACGCCATGCACGAACTGGGCGGAGCATTGGTTTCCATTACGTTGGTCATGATGTCCGTATTTATTCCCGTGAGCTTCATGGGTGGTACAGCAGGTACATTCTACCAGCAGTTCGGTCTGACCATGGCTATTGCCATCTTCTTCTCCGCTGTCAACGCCTTGACATTGAGTCCTGCACTTTGTGCCATTTTCTTGAAGCCGCACAATACAGACGGACATGACACAACCCTGAAAGAACGCATTGGCACAGCCACCAAAGAAGCCCGCAAGATTTGGATTCAACGTTATGCGCAGGGACTGGGCAAGTTCATGAAACCGAAGCTGACGATTATCTTCGCTATTGTAGCTATTTTGGGTATGATTTTCGGTATGTTCAGCTTCGAAAAGCATCCGGTATTATGCCCCATCTTCATTGTCATCAGCGTGATGGCCATTGCCGGTATGACGACTGACTTTTTCAAGAAATCGTTCAACGATTCATACGACTCATTGCTGGGCAAGTACAAGAAACAAGTATTAAAATTCATCCAACGCCGCTGGCTGAGTGCCGGATTGGTGGCAGGTTCCATCGTGCTTCTGATTGTCTTCATGCAAATTACCCCGACAGGTATGGTGCCCAATGAAGATACAGGTACCATCATGGGTGCCGTAACATTGCCTCCCGGCACCTCTCAGGAACGTGCACAGGAAATATTGGCACGTGTAGACAGCTTGGTTGCCGCTGAACCGGCCGTACAATCGCGTACTATCATCTCCGGTTATAGCTTCATCGGTGGTCAGGGACCCGGTTACGGTTCGGTCATCATCAAACTGAAACCTTGGGAAGAGCGCTCGACCATGCAAAACTCCACAATTGTCTATGCCACACTCTTTATGCGTGCACAGAAGATTATCAAGGAGGCACAGGTATTGTTCTTCGCACCGCCTATGATTCCGGGTTACTCGGTATCTACCGACATCGAATTGAACATGCAAGATAAAACGGGAGGTAGCCTAGACCGCTTCTATAGTGTGGTACAAAGCTACATGGCCGCTTTGGAGGAACGTCCCGAAATCACATCGGCAGCCACGAACTTCAATCCGAGCTTCCCGCAATATAAGTTGGATATTGACGCTGCCGCTTGTAAACGTGCCGGCATCAGCCCCAGTGACATTCTGAGCGTAATGCAAGGATACTATGGTGGTTTGTATGCTTCGAACTTCAACAGTTTCGGTAAGATGTTCCGTGTAATGATACAAGGAGAACGTGACGCAACGAAGAATCTGGAATCATTAGAAAGCATCAAGGTGCGCAACGCAAATGGTGACATGGCTCCTGTAAGCCAGTTTGTCAAACTGACTAAGGTCTACGGCCCGGATGTTATCAACCGTTTTAACCTATATACTTCTATGAAAGTGATGGTGGCTCCGGCTACGGGTTACACTTCCGGTCAGGCATTGCAAGCCATTGCGGAAGTGGCCGACCAAAATCTACCGACTGGTTTCGGTTACGAATTAGGAGGTATGGCACGTGAAGAGGCTGAGACCAGTGGAAGTACCACAGGTATCATCTTTATCTTGTGCTTCGTATTCGTCTACTTATTGCTGAGTGCGCAATACGAAAGCTACATCCTTCCGTTAGCCGTATTGCTCTCTGTACCGTTCGGTCTGATGGGTAGCTTCATCTTCGTGAACGGCGCCAGCCTCATCGGTGGCATTCCGGCCTTGCAGATGATTATCGGCACCATGTCCAACAACATCTACATGCAAATTGCCTTGATTATGTTGATGGGTCTGTTGGCAAAGAACGCCATCTTGATTGTAGAGTTCGCCCTCGACCGTCGTAAGATGGGTATGAGCATCACATGGGCAGCCGTATTGGGTGCCGCCGCCCGTCTCCGTCCTATCTTGATGACGTCACTGGCTATGGTTATCGGTCTGTTGCCGTTGATGTTTGCCAGCGGTGCGGGTGCCAACGGTTACCGCACATTGGGTACGTCTGCCATCGGTGGTATGTTGATTGGTATGATTCTGCAAATCTTCATCGTACCGGCTCTGTTCGTGGCCTTCCAGTATCTGCAAGAGAAGGTTAAACCGATGGAATGGGACGATGTAGACAACTCAGATGCTGCCGCAGAGATTGAACAATACAGTAAATAAATAATGAAGAACTGAAAATGAAGAATGAAGAATTTTGTCCGGGACTCTCCAAAAGGCTATGCCGGCAGACAAGGCGGAATTCTTCATTCTTGAAATTCTTAATTCTTCATTCTTAATTCTTCATTAAAAGTACATAGTATGAAAGGGAAAATAATAGCAACCATGATGTGTGCCGCCGCTTTGCTGAGTAGCTGCCACATCTACAAAGCATACGACAGGCCGGAGGATATCACTGCCGAAGGACTGTATCGTGACACCGTGGCCGGAAGCGACACGTTGGCTTCGGACACGACCAATTTCGGCAATGTGCCCTGGCGGGAAGTGTTTACCGACCCGCAACTGCAAGCCTACATAGAGCAGGCACTGAAGAATAATGCCAACCTGCGCAGCGCCATCCTGACCGTAGAGCAGGCTCAGGCTTCACTCATGTCGGCGCGTCTGGCTTATCTGCCCCAATTGGCTTTGTCACCGCAAGGGACACTGACCAACTGGAATACAGGCGAGATGACAACCAAGACTTACACCATTCCGGTAACTGCAAGTTGGCAGATAGATCTCTTCGGCCAGATTCTGAACCCCAAACGTGCCGCACAGGTATCACTGAAGCAATCTGAATTCAACCAGCAGGCTGTACAAACACAGCTTATTGCCAACGTGGCCAATCTGTACTACACGCTGCTGATGCTGGACCGTCAGCTCGCCATCACGGAAGGTACTGCCGCCGTACTAAAAGACTATGTAGAGACGATGCAAGCCATGTATGATTACGGCAGTGTGAATAGTGCCGCCATCGAACAAAGCCGCACTTCGTATGCACAAGTCGTGGCTTCACTGGCCGACCTGCATCAGAGTATCAGCGAGGCTGAAAATTCTTTCTGTCTCTTGCTGAACGAGCCTGCGCATGCCATCGAACGCGGAGTATTGGAAGAACAGGTATTACCATCGGATTTCTCTGCGGGCATTCCTCTGCAGCTGCTTTCCAACCGTCCGGACGTGAAGGCTGCTGAAATGTCACTGGCTGCGTGCTACTATAATACGAACAGCGCCCGCGCTGCTTTCTATCCTTCCATCACGCTGAGCGGTTCACTGGGTTGGACTAACAACAGTGGAGCCGGCATTGTGAATCCGGGTAAACTGCTGGCGTCTCTGGTAGGTTCGCTGACACAGCCGCTGTTCTACCGCGGTACCAACATCGCCCGGTTGAAACAGGCAAAGGCTCAGGAGGAACAGGCCAAACTCCAGTTCCAGACAGCCCTGCTTACTGCCGGAAATGAAGTCAGCAACGCACTCTCTTTGTATCAAAACACCAGTATGAAAGCAGAATCTCGCACCATGCAGGTAAATTCTGCCCGCAAAGCTGCGGAAGATACAAAAGAATTGTTTAACTTAGGCACGTCAACCTATCTGGAAGTATTGTCCGCTCAGCAATCTTACCTCAGTGCACAACTTTCAGAAGTAAGTGATACCTACGACCGCATGCAGGCTGTCATCAACCTGTATCAGGCTTTGGGAGGCGGAAGAGAATGACGCAACCTTTAAATTCTATATATTATGATTAGTCCGTTAGCTTATGTAGATCCTGCTGCCAAGATTGGCAAGGATGTCACCATTCAACCGTTTGCCTACATTGAAGGCGATGTGGAAATCGGTGACGGGTGTGTAATCATGGCTCATGCCAGTGTGTTGAAAGGCACACGCATGGGCAAGGGTAACAAAGTGCATCAAGGCGCTGTGCTGGGTTCGGAGCCGCAAGACTTCCACTACACGGGCGAAGAGAGTCTGCTGATTATCGGTGACAATAATGACATCCGCGAAAATGTGGTGATAGCCCGCGGTACACATGCCAATGAAAACAGCACACGCATCGGCAACAACAATTTCCTGATGGACGGTGTACATCTGTGCCACGATGTGCACATCGGCAACAAATGTGTACTGGGCATCAAGACCAGTATTGCCGGTGAATGCAAAGTAGACGATTTCACCATCCTGAGCAGCAATGTCTTGCTGCAACAAAATTGCCACATCGGAAGTTGGGTGCTGATTCAGTCGGGATGCCGCATTTCCAAAGATGTGCCTCCGTACATCATCATGGCCGGCAACCCCGCCGCTTACCACGGCATCAATGCCGTCGTATTACAGCACCAGCACGAAATGAATATCACCGAACGCATATTACGACACATCATGAATGCCTACCGGTTGGTATACCAAGGAAACTTCAGCCTGCAAGACGCCTTGCAGAAAATTGAAGACCAAATCCCCATGAGCGACGAAATTCATAACATCATCAACTTCATCCGAAACTCAAAAGGTATCGTCAAGTAAAGAGGATGTTATCCGTAACAAAAAGCATCCCGGCAGCACAACTGAAGAATCAGTGATGCTGCTGGGATGCTTTATTTTTTCTCTTTTGCCCGCAAATATTCGTAGCCGAAACGGCAGCGCAAGCAATCACGCTTCTCGCAATAGGCACGTTGCAACTGAAGCACCGCCTGCGAATCGGCGGCCGTATGCACGGGTAGTCCGGTGGCCGACCATTGCCGGATGATAGAATTATCTTCTGCCTTCAGCCCTTCCAGGAAACGGGAAGCGCGCTCGCACAACAACATATCGGCTTTATGACGGCCGTAGGCGTAGAGAAAAGGAATCACCGTATTGATAAGGATAAGATTCAGAGCGTTCGCTCCCAACCGCTTTTCATGGCGGGGAGAGGATTTACGGAAGTTGAAATGCTCTTCCCAATAAGGAGACGTGCAGGCCGTGAGAATGCAGCACACTTCGTCAGGCGTCTGCGCCTCCATGATGCGCGAGAAAAGGGATTGCTGCGTGTGGTACAGATAAGCCAGTTGCGCCAGACGAACGTGGGGGAAATTGCCGGGACGCAGACGCAGGAAACGCCAGCGGGCAGCACTCATGGGTGCAGGCAGGGTGAACTTATGCTGCAAATAGTGGAACTCCCGACACAGACGCAGATAGTAATCATCCGGCTCGGTCAGCGGCTCGTCCAGCAGTCCCGCCTGCCCGAAGAAGAATGCTTCTACCTGAAAGAGATTGTCGCGGTGTTTGTCCACGGCGCGGAAAGGGAGCGAGGATGCCCATGCCTCGAAGGCATCACCGTTCAGGCCGAAACCGAAATTGCGCGCCAGGGTAATGAAAAAGACATCTTCCCAATGCTGCCCAAAACGCTCCAGACGGTCGGCGATGAGTCGCGCTTTCTCCTCCAACCGCTCCGCCTGAAGGGCAGAGAACCAGCTATGGACGGTGAAGCGGGAAAGCGTATCGAATATGGAATAGCAAGGCGGAAAGATTTCCCCACCGCGCAGTTCTTCGTAGCGCAAGCGCACACTCTCCGGACAGGGCAGCACCAACTGCGGTAACGGCTCGCCCGTGGAACGGCAGACGTCACAGTCAGCATCGCCCACTACGTGCAGTATCACATTGTCATAGGCGGCATCGCGGTCGTGCCCGTGGCGCATCCAGTCCGAAGAACGGGTGTGAACCTCTACATTGCCTACCCACAGCGTACCGTCTATTTTAAGCTTCGCGTTGAAAAAGTCCGGTCCTGCGTTGGCATTGGGCAGTCCGGCATCGATGACCTCTACCGGCAGTCCTGATGTGGTGCGCAGCGGTTGCAGCGGGAACATCTTATGCCGCCAGACGTAGTGTAATAGTTCTTCCATTGTTAACAAGACGTTAATGTGAGGCGCAAATGTAAGAATTATCTTATCTTTGCAGACATAACTCATTATGTTTTTTGAATTCCATCTCTAAACACAGAAGAACAATGAAAATAGCACTTATCGGTTATGGCAAGATGGGCAAGGAGATTGAAAAGATTGCCCGCAACCGTGGACATGAGATTGTAAGCATCATCGATATAGACAATCAACAGGACTTTGACTCGGAAGCATTCCGCAGCGCGGATGTAGCCATTGAATTTACCAATCCCACCGCTGCGTACGGCAACTACATGCGTACATTTGCGGCAGGTGTCAAACTGGTATCGGGCAGCACGGGCTGGCTGACGGAGCATGGCGACGAAATCAAGAAGCTGTGTACCGAAGGAGGAAAGACGCTGTTCTGGTCGAGCAACTTCAGTCTGGGGGTAGCAATTTTCTCGGCGGTCAATAAGTATCTGGCACGCATCATGAATCAGTTCCCGGCATACGATGTCAGCATGACGGAGACGCACCACATCCACAAACTGGATGCACCCAGTGGCACTGCCATTACACTGGCCGAAGGCATCATCGAGAACATCGACCGCAAAACACAGTGGGTAAAAGGCGCACAGACTGCGCCCGACGGTACCGTCAGCGGACAGCGTACGTTTGCCGCCAACGAACTGCCTGTACACTCCATCCGTGAAGGAGAAGTGCCGGGCATACACAGCATCCGCTACGATTCCGAGGCCGACAGCATCACCATCACCCACGACGCCAAGAACCGCAGAGGCTTCGCACTGGGCGCCGTTCTGGCTGCCGAATATACGGCCACGCACGAAGGCTATTTGGGAATGGCAGACCTCTTTCCGTTCCTGAAATAATTATATCTAAATCACTTAAACAAAGACCACGAACCGACATGAACAAACCGACCCGTTCACAATGGATAAAATTCGGCATCGTCACTGCCCTCTATCTTCTGTTCCTGCTTTGGGTGAAGAGCTGGTGGGGACTGATAGTCGTACCTTTTATTTTCGACATCTACATCAGTAAGATTATTCCGTGGAGCTGGTGGCGCAAGTCTAAGAACGCCACGGTGAGAAGCGTGATGGGATGGGTGGACGCCATTGTATTTGCACTGGTGGCTGTTTACTTCGTCAATATCTATCTGTTCCAGAACTATCAGATTCCATCGTCATCGTTGGAGAAGTCATTATTAGTAGGTGACTTCCTCTACGTCAGCAAAGTGAGCTATGGCCCACGTGTACCCAATACACCGCTCTCCATGCCGCTGACACAACACACGATGCCGATATTCAACTGCAAGTCATACATCGAATGGCCGCAGTGGGACTACAAACGCATACCGGGATTCGGGCACGTGAAGCGGAACGACATCGTTGTATTCAACTTTCCTGCGGGAGATACTGTGGCACTCAACTTCCAACAGACAGATTTCTATAATTTGGCTTATCAGGAGGGAAGGCGCATCTACCCTGCCCCCGTCAATATGGACAGTCTGACGCGCCAGCAGCAACGCACAGTATACGACCTTTACTACGCTGCCGGAAGCAAACTCATCCGGGAAAATCCGCAGATGTATGGCAAAGTCATCACCCGACCCGTAGACCGCCGCGAGAACTACGTGAAACGCTGCATAGGCTTACCCGGCGATACGCTGCAAATTATCGACACACACGTCTACATAGACGGCAAGCAGATAGAGGACCCGGCAGATATGCAGCTCAACTACTTTGTACAGACCACAGGACCGTACATCCCCGAAAACATCTTCCGGGAATTGGGCATCAGCTTGGATGACCAGACACTGATGGAGGACGCTTCGTGGGAGCCTTATTTCCTCTCCATCGGTTTGGACAAACGCAATGCACAGGGGGGATTGGCGCCTGTCTATAACCTGCCGCTCACCAAACAGATGTATAACCAACTGGCGGGCAATAAAAAGCTAATCAGCCACATCGCACTGGAAGCGACGTCTTTCAACGAATTGATATCGGGCATACCGGACAACACCTATCCTCAGAACTTATACACCAAGTGGACGCGAGATAATTATGGTCCCATCTGGATTCCCCAGAAAGGTGCCACCATCACACTGACCGACGAAAACCTGCCCATCTACGAGCGCTGCATTACGGCCTACGAAGGCAACACGCTGGAACGTCGTGCCGACGGCATATACATCAACGGACAGAAGACGGACAGTTACACGTTCCAAATGGACTATTACTGGATGATGGGGGATAACCGCCATAACTCTGCCGACTCGCGCTACTGGGGATTCGTTCCCGAAGACCACGTAGTGGGCAAGCCTATCATGGTGTGGCTCTCGCTGGATAAAGACCGCGGCTGGTTTGACGGGAAAATTCGCTGGAACCGCTTATTCAAGTGGGTGCATAATGACTGAAACCGTGATGAAGCATGAAAAGGGTGCGCAACATGCTGGGAGTAATTGTGGGAGCCATACTGATTGTGCTCCTGCTGCGCAACGGGGTGGCAACGTCCTACCTCATCCCCTCTTCCGGCATGGAGCCTACGCTTTATCAAGGTGAACGTATCTTAGTGAACAAATGCAGCTACGGATTGCGGTTGCCGTTCATGCAATGGTGGGGATACCACCGTTGGGGAGATTGTCAGGTGACCCAAGGCGATGTATTGACATTCAACAACCCTGCCAATTACAAAGAGAAGGTTATCAGTCAGCGGGAAGTATTCATCGGCCGATGTACCGGTACACCGGGAGACACGTTATGGGTGGACTCCCTGTTTAACCAGACTTCCGTCGCCAAAGACTCCTTATGCCATCCTCTTATCGTCCCCCGCAAAGGATTGACCATTCCCGTACATGCATGGAACAGTACCTTATTGCGCAACATGCTGGTGCTGCACGAACACCGGCAGGCAGATGTACGCCACGATACGCTCTTCATTGACGGGCATCCCGCCACCCACTGTACATTCACCAAAGATTATTTCTGGATCAGTACCGACAACCCTACCAACTTGTCAGATTCCCGTTTATTTGGCTTTGTACCAGAAGACCACATCATCGGGAAAGCAGTCCTTGTCTGGCTTTCCAAAAAGGAAGGAACAGGCTTTCTGCGCGGTTACCGGCAAGAGCGGATAGGAATGCCAATACATTGATTTAATATATACATATTCAGACATCTCTCCACATGCAAACCGCCTATCTTTCTTCGGCCTATCTGGCTCCCATACAGTGGTATGCCAAGTTACTGGCTTACCAGCATATCTTCGTTGAGCAATACGACCATTACATAAAGCAGACGTACCGTAACCGCTGTACCATTGCCGCTCCCGACGGGCCGTTAGCGCTTACCATTCCTGTGGTGAAACCCGATACTCCCAAATGTTTCATGCGTGACATCCGCATCTCCGACCACGGCAACTGGCGGCATCTGCACTGGAACGCTTTGGAATCAGCCTACAACCACACTCCTTTCTTTGAATACTACAAAGATGACTTCCGCCCCTTTTACGAGCGGAAATACATTTTTTTAATGGATTTCAATGAAGCGCTCTGCCACACTATCTGCTCGCTCATCGACATCAATCCAGACATGCAACGCACCGACACCTACCACATCAATCTGGCAGAAGACGAAGCAGACTTCCGCGACCGCATCCACCCCAAACGGGATTTTCAGGCTGACGACCCTCACTTCTGCCTACAACCCTATTATCAGGTATTTCAGGAAAAACTGGGATTCCTCCCCAACCTCAGTATTGTAGACTTACTGTTCAACATGGGGCCGGAAAGCCTGCTGGTGCTCCAAGCAAGTTTTACACAAAGTTAAAAAGCTGTTTCAAAATAGAAGAAAGAACAGCTTTACCTGCATTTAAGTCATAACATGAAAATCCCCCTATTCTTGGCTGTACAGTATAAGCTAAAACAGGGGGATTCTCCTTTTTAGGGGTCAAACTATAAAGTTTCCAATTTCCTAAATTTGCTTTGATACAGGCACTAAAAAGTCAAATCTATATCAGTTGTTTTCCCTTTTTCCGTCGGGAACGGGAAAGAAGTTTCATGTCCATTGATACTCAAAACGATTTTATCGTGTTCTTGGGACAAATCAGCTGCCCACAACGTATATTTATCACCATTGCGACGCAACATATAACCTCCCGGCGTTTTCAATTCCAAAGCCTTACCTTTACCCAAGTCCAACGTTACAGGATGGTAAGCCGCTACCCACCACTGGTCGGAAGCAGGTTCAGACACAATCTGTGCAACCGTGTCATTCCGAACAATCTGAATGGTGGAAACATCAAAATCAGCCACTGCCTGTTTATCTACCTTCGGCAATATAAGATACTGATATGAACTCTGGTTAGGTCTCTCGCCATGATTTACTCCCAAAGAGATTACGTCTCCTTCTACTACTGCCGGACGGTACATCTGCATGACATCATGCCATTGACCGGAACATCGGGCACACTCCGCCCAAACCTGTTGTCCCGGCCACACAATATACCCCCTACCATTATGGTAGAAACGACATTCCTCTTTATCCAAGGTCGTGCATTCTTTTACAGCCTTCCACTCGTTTTGTTGAAGCAGAAGCAATTCATCCCTTTTATGACACTGGTCGATAGTAGTAGCTACTGATACACCACAACTGTCCGAGGTTATACCCGCACCCAAACAAAGAATAAAGTCATCCGTAAAAATCCACGCCTTACGTGCAGTCACACCGGCACGGTTCAGCTCCATAGCCGTCAGTCCCTGCCGGCCATCACCTACGCCACCTGCCACCACTGCATCATTTCCCGGTTTATACCCTTTTACAACAGGCATAGGCGCGTCAGCCTGTATCGCAGTTACCCCCGGCAATTTCCGCCAATTCCACAACGGGAATATATCCAAATATTCATTACCGTCCTGATAAATATAGGTCGCGCCATCAGCCATATAGAAACCTTTCATGTTATCACCATTCATACATTCCACACCCGTCACACGCTGCGATGCCATCTTGACAGAGGCCATCCAATCCGGTGTGCGATATACCGTATAGTCCGACCGCCAAAAATGCCGATACCCCACCAAAGGCTGCTTTACTTTACCGATTCCATAATTCTCCGCTATCAGTGACTGTGCCACGGAATTGGCATAAGCATCTGTTCCGCCTCCCAACTCCGATGCCACGAAGGCCAGACTCAACGCCTTATGTATCTGAGCATGATGGAACAACTGACGCCCCAAGGCACTGATATCCATCCGTCCTTTCCACAACACCCAGCGATAACCTTCGTCAATCAACCGGGAAATATTATCCAGTTTCTGGCTGTCAAATGCCAAGGAAGTACCGGCGAAAACACCCGAAAAGAAACTCATGCTCGACACAAAAGACAAGCCATAGTTTCCAAACTGCTGCTGCGTGCCATGCTGATGAAAACTCCAGTCTGCCTGAATGCCTTCGGGTTGCCCGGTGACAATTTCAGACACAATCGTATCACGTGCCATCCCCACAAGTTTTTCATCACCTTGCAACAATGCACGCATCAATACGTTACCTGCCAGCCACACTTTGTTCTGCCCCGTCATGCCGAAACGGGCATTCTCCATCAAAGCAATGGCCTGCTGTTTCTCTTCTGCCGTCAGTTTGTCCTCAAACAAGACAAAAGCCGTACCCAGCGTTTTCGGTATTCCTATCTGATTATACCACCAGTTCTGACAAACAAGTTTTGCTTCAAACCAATAATGCAAGGCTTTATGAATCACAGCCTCCACCTGAGGCGAGTTATAATATTCCGTTTCCTTTGAACGATAAAGTTTTGTCAGTTCCAATATACGTTCCGTATGTATTTTAGGTTCCCAACCCGAACGTTTTTTATCCTGATAATTGATATCGGGCCAAGTTCCTTCCGGAGTTTGCGATGACAGATAACCGGCTATCTTTTTAAGGTCAAAAGGATAACGTTGATGCAGTTCCACCACTACCTGATCAGACACTTCGACTTCTGGAGGTATGGTTGCCAATACTGATTTCAGATGATGGGTA
This sequence comes from uncultured Bacteroides sp., assembly GCA_944320945.1. Lineage (GTDB taxonomy): Bacteria > Bacteroidota > Bacteroidia > Bacteroidales > Bacteroidaceae > Bacteroides. Next base: position 13,905 of record CALUJK010000101.1, read on the forward strand.
TCATCTTGCCCGGGTACCAACAGACGGAAATAATTCTGTTTAATACGCGCAATATCATCCTGTGCCATCGCCGGGAAAAACATTCCCCAACACAGAAAGAAGAACAATATAAAAAAGCGATATGCATTCATAAATTCTTATTAATATTTAATGTGAACGTAGTATTGGGTTAAATCCAAAGCAACGGATTGCGTACCGGCAGATTACGTACCACCTCATCAGTGACAGGAAAATGTTCCAAAGCCTTCCAAGTATCAAACCATGCCTGATTGCCTGTCTGCAAAGCACCAAACAATAAGAATGGATGTGCCACAGGCCACTCGTCCCAATACATAACATCATGTGCAAAAGGCCAGGACGATTTATCAGCCACATAAGGATAGAGATAATCTATACCACGCAACATGTTCCGTCCGTCAGGCAAAGTAAATTGCCATAAATTTTCCGACTCATCAGATAAAATTTGGCAGATGGTAGCCATAGCATCCAGATTAAACAACGAATATCCGTAGGGTTTGGAACGTGCCATCTCCAAAGGAAAACTTCCTTTTTCATCCATCTGTCCCGGCAACAAAACTTCTTTATAACGCGTACGGCAGAAATTCATCATTTCAACGTCTCCCACATAACGGGCAAATACGGCAGCCTGCATCACCCAGCAAGTGCCATGATTGTTCTTGGCATTCATTTCATCAATGCCATACGGATGAGTAGACATCCATTTCAAATAATCGGAAAACCACTGCTTGCTTCCTTTTGCATCAGCTTCGGACAATACACCTGCCTGCTCCAAACGGAGAAGAGCCTGTGCCACTTCCATCAAATGCACAGTATCAATGATACCGATACCGCGTCCTGTCACTATCCCCTTAATAGCTTGTGCATACAACAAATGAGGATTCATCTTTGTCTCCTCGTCCATGAACCAGGCACGGACATGTGTCATAACCGCATCGACATATTTTTGGTCACCTGTCAACAGATAAGCCGAGGTCAAGCAACCTACTATCGAACTGAAACGAACCATTGCCAAGCGGTGTGCCACAAAGTTTTCCGGATTCGTCTCACCGTCACGCCGGATATAAGGGCCATCAGGATTGGACGGATCGGGCCACCAGTAATCGCCCTCCGAATAGAAATCATGAATACCACCGACACTACGTTCAGCCACGGTAGCCGTCACTGTGACGGGAGTTTCGTTCAGGTATTGTTCCGCCCGTTGTAACACACCGTCTCTTAAGACCGTTTCCACATCAGACTTTGAAACAGCCGAAGAGGAACAACTGCTCAAGCAAAAGAACAGGCTTACCAGCCACAGACCATTTCGGATATACTTATATTTCATAACTATTGATTTATTTATTAGTCCCATCTGTCAGTTCGAATGACACTTTACCACGAATATCCGTGGCTGATGCACCGATCAAGACATCAAACTTACCGGGTTCGGCAACCCAAGCATGACGGGTATCGTCAAAGTAACTCAACTCTTCTTTCGTCAAAGTAAACTGTATTTCCTGTTCTTCGCCGGGAGCCAATTCTACCTTACGGAACCCTTTCAACTCTTTCACCGGACGGGGTAAGGATGACTTCTTATCACTGACATAAAGCTGAACAATCTCTTTTCCTTTGCAATCACCGGTATTCTTCACACTCACCGTTACGGTCAGCTTTCCATCCGGAGTCATTACTTTATCATTTACAGTTGGCTGGCTATAAGCGAAAGTCGTGTAACTCAGCCCATGACCGAACGGGAAAAGAGGCTTTACTTTTTTCTGTTTGTCTGCCCAACGGTAACCGACAAAGATGCTTTCATTGTACTTCACATCTACCACCTCTTTCTTACGCTCTGCTACATATTCACCTATACTGTGCGCCGGCACATCTTCCAAACGTGCGGGAAAAGTAAAAGGCAGTTTCCCGGATGGATTCACATCACCCGTCAGCACTGCGGCAATGGTATTACCGGCCTCCGAACCCAAGAACCAAGCCTGTACCACAGCCGGTACTTTATCTATCCAAGGCATAGCCACGGCGTTTCCGGAAACATTGACTACTATCAGACGGTCATTCACACTAGCAAGTGCCTCAATGACACGATCCTGTCCATAAGGCAATTCCAAACCTTTACGGTCGGAGTCCTCACAATCCTGCCCCTTACTTTTATTCAGTCCGCCAACAAAGATTACGCAATCAGCATCAGCCGCCACTTTTACAGCTTCGGCTATCAGTTCTTCCGGAGTACGGCTATCCGCTAAGTTCTGTCCGGTCACCACTCCATTATACTCACCGGTGGAGTCACCCACATAACCACGGGCATACACAACTTCCACATGATGTACATCCGCATATCGGCGTATTCCCTCCAACGGAGAAATCTCTCGCTGAACTTTCAACGAGGAACTGCCACCGCCTACGGTCATCATCTTAATCGCATTCTCACCTATCACAGCAATCTTCTTCACTTCAGATAAATCAAGGGGCAATACATTGTTACGGTTTTGAAGAAGCACAATACCCTCCTCACCTATACGACGGGCTGCCTCATAATGAGCCTCAGAAGTCATAGAGCCATACGAACGATTCGGATTCATGGTAGTACGGAACATCAAACGCAGAACACGGCGTACTTTGTCATCCAGCTCTTGAGTACCTACCCTGCCTTCGCGAATGCGCTTTAAATAAGGATTTGCCAGATAATAGTTATCATAGGCATTGCCCACACCACCGGACAATCCGTTCGTCCACGTGCCAAATTCCAAATCAAGCCCGTTGGAGATGGCTTCGTCTGTGTTGTGTGTACCGCCCCAGTCAGATATTACAACACCGTCAAAGCCCCATTCTCCTTTCAGAATGTCATTCAACAGATATTGGTTATGACAGCCGTGCTGACCTTTATACAGATTGTACGAACCCATAATGGCCCATGCGCCTCCTTCCTGTACGGCAGCCTTGAAAGCCGGAAGATAGATTTCATAAAGAGCGCGGTCATCTACGATTACATTCGTATTATGACGATTGATTTCATGATTGTTCAGCGCATAGTGCTTGACACAAGCAGCTACCCCATTCTGTTGTACACCCTGCACATAGGGCACTACCATTCGGGCTGCCAGATAAGGGTCTTCGCCCATATACTCGAAGTTACGCCCGTTTAAAGGAGTACGGTAAATATTAACACCCGGCCCTAAAAGGACGTCTTTCTTACGGTAACGTGCCTCCTCACCGATGCTCTTGCCATAAAGGAGAGACATCTCCGGATTCCACGTCGCAGCCAAGCAGGTCAGTGCAGGAAAGGCGACACACGAATCATTGGTCCAACCTGCCTGTTCCCACTCATCCCATAACACTTCCGGACGAATGCCATGTGGCCCGTCGGTTGTCCATAACTCCGGAATTCCCAAACGGGGTACACCCGGACTGCTGAATTTGGATTGTGCATGAATCAACTTTACTTTTTCTTCCAAAGTCAAACGTTGGAGTACGTCTTCCACCCGTTCTTCAACAGACTTCGTGGCGTCTAAATAAACAGGTTTCTGCTGTGCCTCCACAGAAATGGCACCCAATGCTGTTAAAGCTAAACTGAATAATATTTTCTTCATAATCGGTCAATAATATTTCTTAAGCGTGAAAGTTCTTTGTTGTAATTTCTCGAATAAATTTATTCACTTTTGTGCATGCCTAACGATTGTATATACTCCTTCTGCACGGTACAATGTTCCAACTTGCAGGCTTGAATAAAGTCTGTCAAGACTTTGCGGACAGTAACCTGATTGGGACGTGCCGCCCGGATTTCTTTATAAGTGGTACGTGGAGCCTCTGCAAAATCGATAACAAGTTGCCATTCCTGAGGCCGCACGATACCGACAAATGAAGAACTGTCTATTTTTTTATAAGGCCAGAAAGTATAACCGATATTATTGTCACGCATTACCTGACAGAAAGCTGCCTGCCATTCATTTGTATTATGGCCGATTTCGCCCATGTACATAGGAAGATTTACACTGTCACGGAAATTAATGATTTCTCTGATGGCGTCCGCCGTAGGTTCTCCACCATACCGATGACAAGTGTACATGATTTTATCATCAAACTTAGCATCTTTAAATGGACGGAAATTTCCATTCCATTGAGCACCTCCCAATAGAATGATATGATTCTTATCCACTTCCCGGATAGCTGCTACACCTTTTTTGTATAATGCTTCCAGTTGGGCGTTCAGTTCGTCCATATTCTCAAAGTAAGGGGCTATCGGTTCATTACACAATTCATAGCCTAAAATTACGGGTTCATTTTTATACTTACTTGCTATCCGGCGCCAAATGTCACAAAAGAGATTCTGACTAACCTCACTTTCAAACAGCCAAGGATATCCGTAACTGTCATCAATATTGTCGCCGGTCTGTCCACCGGGTGCATCGTGCATATCAAGAATCAGATAAAGGCCCGCCTCTCTGCACCATTCAACCAAACTATCCACTCTGGCAAATCCATCCTGCGTAGACGTCAAACCCATGTAGTCTTCATCGGTAAAAAGTTTATAGTGAAAAGGAAGACGGATAGTATTGGCGCCTGTCTGCTTAATAAATTGAATATCAGCACGCGTTACATAGTTGTCTTTAAAGTTACGCCAAAATTCGGCAGCAAAATCCGGACCTGTCAACTGGCACAACATCTCATTGATGAAATGGGCTGAGTTCGTTTTATCGAAACCGAACATGTAACCTTCCGGGTTCAACCAATTGCCAAGATTAGTGCCCTGAATAAATAACTTGTTTCCATTAGGTTCTATCAAGTCCTGTCCTTCTATACGGACAAAGGAAACTGACGGACCTTTCTCTGTTTCTCCTGTTCCGCCGGTACATGCCGACAATCCTAACGCGACAGATAGGATTCCTGCTTTAATTACATTCTTCATGGTCTTTGATTTTTAGTTTTTTGTTAGGGTTTATTTTACTCCCTTCAAAGATAACCAAATTTAAGACTTGTTTTTCCCTCCCTTCTTCATGAGCAGAGGTATCAAAGCAAAGATGAAATATAAAAAAACATAATTAGCTATTAATTAGAATATTACCTGAGCGTATGAGAGGTTAAAAAATGCGACAGAGAAAACTAAGAGAAAGAATGAACAAGCGTTCAATGCGAAAACTTTTGTAAAAATTCTATCAAATTCTCTCCCTCTGTCAGATTCAGCTTCTTACGCAGACGATATCTGCTGATTTCCACCCCACGCAAAGAGATGTTCAATAACGGAGCAATTTCTTTCGACAACAGATTCATCTTGATATATGCACACAGCAGTTTCTCTTTGGGGGTCAAACTCGGATAAGCTGCTTCCAACTGTCTGAAAAAGTCATGATGCACCGAATCAAACGATGTTTGGAATGCCTGTAAATCATCATCATGCTCAATATTGGTATCAATTTGTCCCAACAGACGAAAGATTTTACGGCGCAAAGCTACCAAATCTAATTTGTCTTCATTGGTCGAGTGCGATATACTTACCACCTCTTTCCTGATATTGATGAGCATCTCGTTTTTCCGAACGATATTTAATGTGGTACGTATCAATTCTTCCGACCGATGGTTCAGTTCTGCTTTCAGTTTCTCAGCTTGCAGCTGATCTATCTCCCGGTCTTTCTCTTCATTCTCTTCCTTGAATATTTGCTGTTGTGAGTAAAGTTCATGCACTTTTTTCATCAGGCGGCGATGACGCCATGCCCACAAACGGTAGGCTGCAAAAGCCAATATCGCGACAAGTATAAGCCCATACCCCAACCGAAACCACCAAGTGCGATACCACGGAGGAAGAATCTCAAAGGAGATAGATGATTCCACCGATTGCCCGTTATTTACAAAAGCACGGACATAAAACGTATAATGCCCTTCCAATAAAGAGGTATATTTTCTTTCGGTCACATTATCCGGCCGACTCCACGGCTCACTCATAGGACCCTCCAAACGACAGGCATACGACTGCATCAACGATTTATCATAATTGGTGGCTCCGTAAGTAATGGAAATAGTATTATAATCATAAGGAATCCGCAAAGAGTGAACAGGTTCCGGCACATAACTGCTTCCATAAATCAGACTATCTTTCTTTCCTGTAGCATATACACGGCGTACTTGCAGCACCAATGGAGAACGCTTATATGCTCCGCTACGCTCCACACGTAATAAAGCAAAACCGTCTTCCAACCCTATCAGTGCTTTGTCCGCCTCACGCCCATATACATTAACATGCTCAAAATCTTCAATAAATACATCTGCCAGATAAACTTCTCCCTGTCGGTGTACATACTCATCTTGCAAAGAATCGTAATGCAGCAATTTCAAAGCTCCCTCCGTCACATACCAGATATTACGCAAGGAGTCCTGAAACAAATATGTATAAGCAGCTGAACCATCTGCCGCCGATTCAAGCAACGTATCACGTACCAGTACATCGTCCTTACGGTCATAGCGGAAGAGGCCGTTACGCGAAGCCACTACCACATTTCCATCCACTAAGGTGATGCAGACATTATTACCCTTCGGCAATAAGGAGGAATTATAACACTTCTCCCACACTACAGAATCACCGTTCGCAGAGAGTTGTACGCGGTGAATCCCATCTTCTTTATTAGCAGTCCACAAAAAACCGGTACCTGGTTCGCAATAAAGGGATTTTGAAGAATATTGTTCCCCCTTCGTCTGCCCTACAACCTGCCAACGGCCTCCGATTTTCTCCAATAAATAAAAGCCGACATACGTGGCAGCCACCAAACGGTTACTTCCTTTCAAGTCTACAATATGCCATACACCGGGTAATTCTGAAACGAAATACATCTGTCCGTTCGGCTCTATCACACCAAGAGCACGGCTACCGGTACAGAACAGGTCACCGTGATGCACACTAAGTGAATACACCTGCCCGGCAGTCCACGGCGTCGGGTCCACCTGCAAATTACCATCGCTCATCAACGGCCAATCGCTGACGAACAACCCTTGATTTGTGCCCATATACAGCTTTCCGTTATAAAAACAAGAAGCATATCCGCTACCTATAGAAGAACAGTAAAAAGGTACAAGAGAATGGAAATGCACACAATCAATGCCGTTATCCAGTCCCACCCACAGATTATTATCACGGTCAAACTCCAATGACAGCACAGATTTATTTTGCAATCCATTATGGGTAGAAATATGTTCAACACTCTTTTGGGACAAATCCAGTAAAAACACTCCATCTTGCACACTGCCTAATGCCAATATACTGCCCGACATGGCCGTACATGACAACCTGCCCCGCAACAACAAGTTATCAGCTTTCGTCTGCAAAGGGGTCAACTGTTCGTTTTCATAAAGGTACAGTCCGCTCTGAGCTGTCACGACCAACAATGCCTGCTGACCATAAGGGAAAATTCCGATAACCCGTTTACCCAAAGTTTCACCCACTTTACCAATTGTCCCCGGTAATGCTACGAGTCGCCCACCTTCCATTCGGTAAATACTTCCACCCGCTCCATAGAAACAACCGTCTATTACGGTAGAATAGACCAAGCCAATCTTTTCCACCATTTGTATCTTTCCATTTTCAAAACAATACACGGCATTGTCTTCCCGATAATACACCTTTTCATCGCAAACATGTACATCCCAGACGTTTTTCACTTTGCTCAAACTGTCAGACAAAGAAATATACTGCAACTGTCCCAATGCGTCCGGTTCGAAATAGCCAAATTCCTTCAATCCACCGGCATAAATGCGTCCGTTGCCACTCGCTGCCATCGCTTTCATCTTGACACCATGCATGGAGTAAATCATCCAATTACTTCCGTCGAATTCCAACAATCCTTTGTTATTGGCAAAATACATCCATCCGTTAGTTTGCTGCATGATATCCCAATTCTGAGAAGCTGCATTATAAGTTTGCCGAGTATAGTTCGTAACACTGCGTTGCCAGTTACCCCATACCGGAATCGGTAATAATAATAATAAAAGGTGGGAAAGTATTCTGTATGTTTTTACATGTTTCATAGTAATAAACCCATGTTCTGGCTACAAAGATACAAAAAAATGCTATAAAAACCATATCAGCCCGATACCTCAAGACGAGCTTCAGAAGCTGTTGTCCTATAGAAAAAATCTCCTCCTATTGCAAATATTCCGCATTCCATTTATATGTATACATATATTACTTCATGGATAGATTCCCGTATGCCTGCTCAGAAGGTGCTGTGGCGGGGTATTGCTCCGAAGCCCTTCGGAGCACGAACGAAAGCCCTTCGGAGCGTGCTCGAAAGGGCTTGGAAGCACGGACGAAAGGGCTTCGGAGCAAATCACCTGCGAGCACACTGCTCTTTTGTATACATATTTCACAGACTGCCATGTATCCATATAGTTACTTGTCCAACAGTTCATCAGCAAAAACGTCCAAATTCAATTTATATTCAATTTACAATTGATAATCAGATAATTATATTTCAAATGAGAAAGTGCTGATGTAGCATTTTTTGATATTTGTAGAGTTTTTGAGTAACAATTTTATCTCATTACGCAAAACGTTTCCTTTATATTCGCAGCAACAAAATCAAGCGGGCTTCCGCAACTTAATCTTATTAATAAACTTAAATTTAGTATCATGAGAAAAAAAAGTCATTTATGGAAACTAATGCAGCTATGCACATTCTGCTGCATATTTCTTTTCTCTGTCACTCAAATTACTGCCCAACAACGATCTATCAAAGGGAAAGTAATAGATGTAGCAAATGGTGAACCGCTCATCGGCGTATCTATCCAAGAAAAGGGAACTACCAACGGAGTCATTACTGACTTAGACGGTAATTTCGTCATCAACACATCAGGTGATGCCACCTTAGTTTTTTCATACATCGGTTACAAAACCGTTGAACAGGAGGCAAAGGCCTCTAACGGTGTCATCAAGCTATCAGAAGACAGCCAAACCTTGCAAGAGGTCGTAGTAGTAGGTTACGGCGTACAAAAGAAAGTAAACCTGTCAGGTTCTGTATCGGCTCTCGATGGCGATGAAATAGCCGCCAAGCCGGCAGCCGATGTTCTCTCGGCCATGCAGGGAGAGATGCCCGGTGTCACCATATTAAGATCGAGCGGACAGCCCGGTTCTGAAACATCAGGCTTACGCATACGTGGTTTCTCATCAGTAAACGATGCTTCTGCACTGGTATTGATTGACGGTATCGAAGGCGATATGACTTTGCTGAACCCGAATGACATTGCCTCTATCTCCGTTCTGAAAGATGCCGCATCGTGTGCCATCTACGGTGCCAGAGCAGCAGCAGGCGTTGTGCTGGTTACTACTAAAAGTGGTACAGAAGGCAAGCCACGCGTTTCTTACAACGGTTATTACAGCATCAACACTCCCGGTAACATGCCTGAACGTCTGCCGGCATGGGAAGAACAAGAGTTTATCAATCTCAGCCGTATCCCGACAACCGGTGCCGTGGAATGGAATGCTGAAAAAAGTTCATGGGTAGGTAACCCGAACTTTAACTATCGCCCGTTGAGCAACGGACGTTGGGACTTGTTCCAATCGACCAACTGGTTAGATGAGGGCCTAAAAGACCACATGGGACAACAGAGCCATTCTGTGTCTGTCAGCGGAGGTACCAAGAAACTGAACTATATGTTGTCCGGAAACTTCTTTACCAAGGAAGGTATATTGAAATATGGTGCCAATGATAATGACCGTTACAACCTGTTGGCCAAATTCAATGCTGAAATCAACAAGTACGTCAGCGTAGGCATCCACGTACAATATCAGTCTAAAAAGACCAAGAGTCCTTCTTACGGTGCCGGCAGTATCTTAAGTGACCTCTATTCGGCACGCGGAAGACAGCCCGTATTCAATCCGGAAGAAGACCCCAATGACAATCCTTACAATGGAGACTTGCAACGAAATGCCATTGACGTAATGCGTAATGGCGGCACAAACACAACCAAATATGAAAACTTCATCGGAAAAGCGAATTTAACTATCAAAGACTTGATTAAAGGTCTGCGCATCAACCTGAGCGCATCACGCAGAGCAGGTTATTATGCTCAAACCAGAGAAAGACGCTATCTGACTTGGAACGACCGCAATGGGAATACCCGCTACGACGTAAATAATCCGAACTCTCTGTACAAGAAGAAGAACTCTGATTATCACGATTTGCTGGAAGCAACCATTGCTTATGATTTCACGGTTAAAAAAGACCATCAGTTTAATGTCCTATTAGGTAGCAGTTACGAGAATTATCGTAAAGACGAGATGGATGCAACTGCAAAGAACATGAACTCAAATGATTTCTTCTCTTTCAACTATTATGATACTTCCATTGCTACCAATACAACATTGAACGACAACATTGAGCCTTGGGCCATGATGTCTTATTTCGGCCGTATTAATTACAATTATGCAGACAAGTATCTGTTGGAAGCCAACTTCCGTTATGACGGTAGTTCCCGTTTGTCACCCCAAAACCGTTGGAGAGCATTCCCCTCTGTATCGGCAGCATGGCGTATCAATCAAGAAAGTTGGTTCAAGGTTGATTGGATCAGCAATCTAAAGTTACGTGCTTCATGGGGACAATTGGGTAACGGTGCCGTACTGGGACTTTATGACTATCTCCCTCTCATCAGCAAAGGTAGCAAAGACAGCGAGAACTACATGGGTGAAAACGCATACTATCAGGAAGAACTGGCTTCTACAGACAAGACTTGGGAGGTAATCAGTACTACCAACATCGGTGTGGACCTCGGTTTCTTGGACAATCGTTTGACTGCAACTTTCGATTACTATTGGAAATACAACGATGATATGCTTTCGTCACTTCAATTGCCACACACCATCGGTATCGACGTGCCGAAAGTAAACGTAGGACGTTTGAAAACATGGGGATGGGATTTCGATGTTACTTGGAAAGACCAAATCAAGGACTTCAGCTATCAAATAGGCTTCAACTTGTCCGACAGCAACAACAAACTATTGGAATATGACGGAGCCAGTACCATCTCTGCCGGATGTGTTAAATTGTTAGAGGGTTATGCACTTAATACAATTTGGGGATATCAGACGGACGGTTACTGGTCCAGCCGTGAAGAATATCTGCAATACAAGGCTGACCATCCTGGTTATCAATCATTCAACGACGGTAACGTAAGCGGTGGTGACGTAAAATATGTGGCACAGGGAAATCCCGACCACACCATCAGCGAAGGTAGCGGTACACCGGAAGATCCGGGCGACTTGGTTTATCTGGGTGACACCAATCCGCGTTATCTGTACGGAATCAACTTAGGTGCCCAGTGGAAAGGTTTCGACTTCTCCATCATGTTCCAAGGTGTAGGAAAGCGTAAAATGGTAATCGATGCTGCCGCATTGGCTCCCCTCTATCAAGACTATCAAATGCCGTGGACCATCCACCGCGACTACTGGACAGAGGACAATCAGGATGCTTACTGGCCACGTCTGTACCAATATAAAGGCAATGACTTCAACTTCAAGACTTCCGACAAATGGGTACAAGACGCTTCTTACATCCGTTTGAAGAATGTCACTTTGGGTTACACCATCCCTGTTTTAAAGAAATACATCGAACGATTGAGAGTATATGTCACCGGCGAAGACCTTTGGGAACATACCAACATGCTTGAAGTATTCGACCCCGAAGCAACAGACCCTGATGACAGCAACAAAATCTCCAGAAATTATTATCCGTTCTTCCGTAGTTGGACATTTGGTATTAATCTCACATTTTAAACCTTGAACATTATGAAAAATTATATTTATCTACTTGCAATGTGTCTGATAGCCGGTAGTTGTACGTTGGACAGAATGCCGGAAACAGACTTGGCAGACACAAACTTCTGGCAATCTGAAACAGATTTACGCGGTGCATGCAACCGGCTCTATGTGGACCTTCCCGGTTTCTCTCATGATATGCGTTCCGAAGAATTGGTCGGCCCCAATCAAAACAGTATTTCCAGTGGAAACCGTACAACTCCGAGTACATCGGATGATTGGACAGATCCTTATGACAAAATCGGACGTTGTAATAACATCCTGACCAAAGGTGAAAATGCACCGTTGACAGAAGCGCAAAAAAACCGCTGGTTAGCAGAGGCACATTTCTTCAGAGCTTATCACTACTTTGATTTGGTGAAGAAATATGGAGACGTGCCCCTCATCTTAAAAGTATTCGATTCTACCAGTGACCCTGAAATAAAACGTGCGCGTGACCCACGCGAGACTGTCATTCAGCAATGCTATCAGGACTTGGCGTTTGCCGCACAATGGTTGCCCGACATTGACGACGTTTCTGATGAATCCAATTGGGGACGTGTATCACGTTCGGCCGCACTGGCTATGATTGTACGTATCGGTTTATATGAAGGTACTTACATCAAGTATCATCAACTGACAGACGGCGATGCCAATGCACACCTGTTGAAAGCCATCAATGCTGCTGACACAATCATCAACATTGAAAAAAAACATGACCTGTTCCCCGATTTCCAAACATTGTTCTACTTTGATGGAGAAGGAAGACAAAATGCTGAAAACATATTTGTCAAAATCTATGGCCCGAACGGTGCAGGTACAATTGTGCACAACAATTCCCGCGGTTTGGAAAATGCAGCAGCAGTCAGCCGTCAGATGCTTGACAACTTCCTCTACAGTGACGGACTTCCTCGTGAAAAGTCACCGCTCCGAATTCATCCGGAAGTGAAATACAGTGACATCATGGAAAATCGTGACCCCCGACTCAAAATGACTATCTACTCTTTGGGTGAGACTGCATACAAAGGAAATGCTTACGTACCCTTTGTCAGCGTTAACCAAAGTCATGGAAACGGTTATCCCATCAAGAAAGGATTTATGTCCGACCAATGGTCTACCAACAGTAAGGAAACTGTAGATAAGATGATTATCCGTTATGCTGAAGTATTGTTATCATACGCCGAAGCACTTTATGAATACAACGGTAGCATCAGTGACGAGCAATTAGACAAGACTGTCAACTACATTCGCCAACGTGTAGGTTTCAACGTTCCGCTGACAAATGCTTTCGTACAGGCAAACGGTCTCAATATGTTACAGGAAATCCGCCGCGAACGCATGGTGGAATTCATCGACGAGAACTTACACTACGACGACATTATGCGTTGGAAAACGGCTGAGGAAGTTTTGCCTAAAGCAATGGTAGGATTGCTGTTCAACCCGGACGAAACCACTGTAACACAAGAAGAATTGGGTAACCGCTTTACTGATGCAAGTGGGAACTATAATGGTGTGCAGGTTTATGACCAAGGTAATATGTTCGTGATAGAAGAAGCCAGCTCACGCAGTTTCGACCCGGAGCGTGATTATCTCTATCCTATCCCGACTTATGAAATATCCACCTCTAACGGTGCAGTAAAACAGAATCCTAATTGGTAATAACACTCTAAACGAATATAATTATGAAAAAGACATTGATATTTTTGACTTTGGCCGTATGTACATTCTTCGCAAGCTGCGGCGATGATGAATGGGATTATGACCACTCGCTGGAACATGTTTATTACTACGGACTATGTAATGAAGCATTCCCCGGCGGTAACGAAAAACAATATAACGTGGCACAAGGTGACACAGTGGGAGTACCGACACAATTTTTCAGTGCATTTACACGCTCTTATAGTCCGGAAGTCTATTACTACACCTCTCCGGTACCCGATGCCGACCCGCAACTGGTTTGTGGAACAGACTATGTCGTAGTAGATGCCAACGGCAATGAGCTGACACCGGATGCCAATGGCGCTTATCCCATGGTATGGCCAAATGCCAAGCAGGGCATTCAGAACATCTATATCAAGGCTTTGAACGGTCAGAAAGGTTCACTCCGAGTATTGACGTTCGATCCTAACAAGACCATGAGTAACATGGACGTAGAAAGCACCGTCATTGTACGCACCAATCAATATGAGGTTCGTGCTTTCACCGAGAACTATTATGTAACGGTCAACATCGAATAATCATAATATCAACTCTGCATAAGGATGCCTGCACTTTTTTAAAAGGAAACGGCATCCTTATGTAATTTTTCCATCTCTTAATCCTAATTATATCATGAAACACAGAGCATGCATACTGATTGCCTCTCTCTTCGTTGGAGCTCACCTACAGGCTCAATCCATCTGGAATGCCGACCATCTTTCTGAAGTAAAACAGTCTTTGCAAGAACCTTATTATGCAAATACCTATCAGAAACTCATCCGGCAAGCCGATGATTTGCTGGACGTAAAGCCTCTTTCTGTCATGATGAAAGAAAACGCGCCAGCCAGCGGAAATAAACACGACTATATGAGTTTGGCACGCTATTTTTGGCCGGACCCGACTAAACCAAACGGACTTCCTTATATCACCCGTGACGGGGAATCGAATCCCGAATTGAATAAATACGACCGCAACAGACTGGGAGATACCGCCGAACGTATCAAGATTTTAGGTCTGGCATGGTACTTCAGTAACGACGAAAAATACGCCCAAAAAGCCACTGAACTGATTCGTACTTGGTTCTTAGACAAATCCACCCGCATGAATCCGAATTTAGAGTATGCACAGGTGGCAATGGGACATGACAATAACAAGGGGCGCAGTTACGGCGTCTTAGATACTTATTCTTTTGTGGAGATGTTAGATGCAGTAGCATTGATGGAATCTTCTAAATCTTTCACAAACAAAGACAGCAAACAATTGAAAGCTTGGTTCCGTAAACTGCTTGACTGGATATTGACCAGTCCGCAAGGCATCGGTGAAAGCCAAGCGAAAAACAATCACGGAACAGCTTGTGACGCACAAATCATAGCCTTCGCACTCTATACAGGCCAAACCGATATAGCCAAACGTGTACTGGAGAGTGTACCACAAAAGCGTATCTTCACACAAATAGAACCCGATGGAAAACAACCGTACGAATTGACTCGGACATTAGCCTTCGGATACTCTCAATACAACTTAAACCATATGATTGATATCTTCCTGATGGGACAGAAAATCGGCATCAATATTGACAAAGAGACTTCCGGTGACGGACGTAACTTCTATAAAGCCATGGATTTTCTGGCAAAATATGTAGGCAAGGAACGCACTGAATGGCCTTACCAGCAAATCGCAGAATGGGATTACAAGCAACAAGCTTTCTGCCAAGACCTCTATCGTACAGCGACCTTACTGGATACTACTCGCCACGATTTCCTGAAACTCTATAACGACAATCGTATCTATCGACCGAACGATTTATTTAATCTGTTGTATGTAAAAGCCAATGAAGCAGACCATGCCTTTGCTTTCGCAAGCAAGCAGTTAAAGACTGCCATACAATGTGCTACCAAAGCTAAAAAAGAAAAGGCAAACGCTGAAAAACGCCGTATTATCCCTTGCACCATCAATAAAGACGGTTCACTGGCAATGGTACATGCCAACGACTGGCGTTCCGGATTCTTCGCCGGAACCTTGTGGCACGTTTACGACTACACAAATGACCCATATTGGCGTCAAGAGGCTATTTCATGGACATGGCCCGTTGAAGAAGCCAAATGGAACAAAGGAACACACGATTTGGGATTCATGATTGGCGACAGCTTTGGCAAGGCATGGGAATTGACAAACGAACGTTCTTATAAAGACGTAATGCTCCAAGCTGCCCAAACACTTATCACCCGTTTCAATCCACAAGTAGGCTGTATACGTTCATGGGATCACAACCGGGACAAATGGAAATATCCGGTCATCATCGACAACATGATGAACCTAGAAATGTTGTTCAATGCCACACAACTAACTGGTGATTCCATCTACTGGAAGATTGCCATAAAACATGCCGACAACACCATGAAGAACCACTTCCGGCCGGATTACTCTTCTTATCACGTAGTTGACTATGACCCCGAAACAGGTGCGGTACGTCAGCAATGCACACATCAAGGTTATTCGGACGATTCTTTCTGGAGCCGTGGACAAGGATGGGGATTATACGGTTACACCATGTGTTACCGCTTCACAAAAAATCCCGCTTACCTGGCACATGCCGAACACATCGCTGATTTCTTCCTCAATCTGCCTAATCAGCCTGACGATTTAATACCTTATTGGGACATGAAAGCGCCAAACATTCCCAATGCTCCGCGTGATGCTTCAGCTGCCGCAATTACCGCTTCGGCACTCTATGAGTTATGTACTTATGTTTCTCCGAAGAAAGGCAAACAATACAGAAATATCGCCGACAAAATAGTCCATAACCTACGCACTCATTACCAAGCTGAAACGGGTACGAACTACGGTTTCTTACTATTACATTCCACCGGTCATCATCCCGCTGGTAAAGAAATCGACGTTCCTTTGAACTATGCAGACTACTATTATCTGGAAGCTATGATGAGAATGGCAGCGTTACAAGCCAAAGGGGAATAACACTTGCTAAGCTGCGACATATATTAAACTCACATTATTTATTTCAACAGCACAATGAAAACGAGCAAAACCCTCTGTCAACTATTGTTGTTTACTTTTCTTTGTACAACACAGCTATACGCTTCCCTCCCTTCAGATAAGAAAATACGTCTCACCCAACAGTGGGAATTTATCCGCCAGGACATGGGAAGCCCTTGGGAGGTCATGCGACCTGCCCAACCGGGAAAGCCGGAAAGCGTTCCATTGTGGCAAAAAGTTACTTTGCCGCATTGCTTCAATGCCGAAGACGCTACCAACCCTGATGTAAACTACTATCAAGGAGCGGGATGGTATCGTA
Source organism: uncultured Bacteroides sp. (assembly GCA_944320945.1). Taxonomy (GTDB): domain Bacteria; phylum Bacteroidota; class Bacteroidia; order Bacteroidales; family Bacteroidaceae; genus Bacteroides. The sequence goes on from CALUJK010000101.1 coordinate 30,701, forward strand.
CTACCCTCGACATCAACAATCCTTATGCCAACGGGAAGACCTATCTGGAATTTGAAGGTGCAGGTCAAAAGACTGAAGTCTATGTTTACACGACGTTAGTTGCCAAACATGTAGGAGGATATGATGAATGGAAAGCCGACATCACCGATGCCGTTGCCCGCATCAAGACTAACAGTGTACTGATGAAACGGTTTAGCGGAAAGATTCCAATCACCATCCGTTGTGACAATGGCCGTGATACACAAACTATTCCTTCGGACATGTCTGATTTTAACCTTTACGGTGGCCTCTATCGTTATGTCAACTTAGTCTATGTACCGGCTTGGCACATGGATGCTATCCGTATTGACAGCCAGACTGACGAGAAAGGGCGTAACGGAGAAGTTACCATCACCGTCCTACCGGAAGATTCAAAAGCAAAAGACGAAGCCAAAGTCTCCGTCCGTATCTTTTCACCGGAAGGCAAAGAAGTTTTCTCTTCTCCTCTTAACAATAAAGAATCCAACGGATACACTGTTAACTTTGATTTGAAAAAACCTCAACTGTGGAGTCCGGAGAAACCGTCTCTTTACACTTGCAAAGTCCAGGCCGTGTACCATGCAGATACACTGACTGCCACCCAGCGTTTCGGTTTCCGGCACTTCCGTTTCGAAGAACAAGGTCCGTTCTATCTAAATGGAAAAAGATATTTGCTGAGAGGCACACATCGCCACGAAGACCATGCCGGAGTAGGCGCAGCATTAACAGAAGAAATGATGCAATGCGAAATGCGACAAATCAAAGAAATGGGAGCCAATTTTATCCGTCTGGGACACTATCAGCAATCAAGAATCATATTAGACTTGTGTGATGAACTGGGACTGTTGGTATGGGAAGAAATCCCCTGGTGTCGCGGCGGATTGGGTAACCCGACTTACAAGGAACAAGCACGGCGCATGCTGACCAACATGATTACGCAACACCGGAATCATCCATCCGTCATACTTTGGGGACTCGGTAATGAGAACGACTGGCCGGGAGATTTTGAAACGTTCAACAAAGATAGCATACGTTCTTTCATGAGCGAATTGAATGAGCTGGCTCATCAATTGGATTCTTCTCGCTGCACCGTTATACGCCGATGTGATTTTTGTAAAGACATTGTAGATGTATATTCACCGAGTATTTGGGCAGGATGGTATAGCAATAAGTTTACTGATTACCGGCAAAAAACAGAGCAAGGCATTCAATCCGTGCCGCATTTCCTTCATGCCGAATGGGGAGGAGACAGTCATCCCGGCCGACATACAGAAAATCGGAAAATGCTTGAAGAAGTTGTAGCCGGTGACCGAAACGGTGATTGGAGCGAAAGTTACATTGTACGGTTGTTCGACTGGCATTTAAAAGAACAAGAACAAATGCCTCAGTTAACCGGCAGTCTGTTTTGGACATTCAAAGATTTTTCAACGCCGTTACGTCCCCGGAATCCCATTCCATACGTCAATCAAAAGGGAGTTGTGCAACGCGATGGTACTCCTAAAGAGAGTTACTATGTCTTCCAATCCTACTGGAGTGATAAACCGATGGTACATATTTATGGACATTCACAACCAATACGTTGGGGTACTACCGAAGAACTGAAAGAAGTGCTGGTATATTCCAACTGTCCGGAAGTAGAACTCTTCGTAAACGGAGTATCACAAGGTATTCGTAAAAGAGACAGCCAAGACTTCCCCGCAGCCGGTTTACGGTGGCAAGTCAAGCTGAAAGAGGGTGAGAACCAACTGAAAGCCATAGCACGGAAAGGCAAGCAGCAATTAACGGACGAAATCAATCAGGAATATCAAACTCAACGCTGGGGTACACCTGCACAAATCCGTCTGACACAAGTAACGACCAACGATGCCATAGGGAAAAAGACGCTGATACGCGCCGAACTACTGGACGCAAACGGAGTACGGTGTCTGGATGCCGCAGACTTTGTCCGTTTCGGTTGTACAGAATCATCGGCACTGTTGCAAAACCAAGGCACCGCACACGGGTCACAACTGATACAGATGGCCAATGGACGAGCTGAAATCTGCGTAAAACCCATGCAAATACCTGTCATCGTCAGCGTGCGTGACGAAGCAGGTAAACTTACGCCGGCTTTCATTCGTGTAAAAAAAAAAAAAAGAGAAGAGATAAACATTCATT
>CALUJK010000102.1 GCA_944320945.1 uncultured Bacteroides sp.
CTTTATAGCCATTTCTTTGTCGGCTATAGCAGCATACTGCTTTTTTGAAAAGAAGCCCGCCATTGACATTAACTTTGTCAATGACGGACAACTGGCTATTTTCTAATTTTATTTCGAACTCACGTTATCTTAGGAACACTTCCTTTGGTTAAATCTAATTCTTTCATGATTAGTTATCACACTCCTTGTTCACTTTTTGAAATTCTCAGCAAATGTGGGCCGTTTCCGGCAAAGATGCAAGTAAAAAAAGCATCCGAATCTGAATAAATAAGCCTTGAAATGGTAATTATTTTGGATGGAGCGGAATTTAAAGGATATAAATTCAAAAAGAGGCATTAGTAAAGAAAAATATCTCTGTCTTCCGCGATATCCCAAAACGCCTTTTCTACTTTCTGACATTGTTTTTTGAAGTCATATAGCTGGCTTTCCTTAGGCAGGTTTAGCATTCTTTCCCAATTGTCGGGATATATCATTTTTATTACCATGCTGACGAAAGCCGGAGGAGTTAGAATCTGGCGTGCCGGGATTCGTGCATCTCCGGAAGTGCCTACGTGCAGATGGGCGTAAGAGTGCAGGTTGGGATTGTATCCTCTTTTGTCCGCATCGAACCGTAAATACAGCGGAAATTGTACTAAAGTCATGACTTCCGGTGATTCGTCATCGTCATATATTTCCCGGATACTGTCTATATAGTCATCGTCCTTGTCGATTCCGTTTTTTGCGCAGAATTCGTCGAAAGGCATTTTCTTTTTGGGATTCTGCATGAAAACATAACGATAGACCTCTTCGCCGTCAATGCAATATTTGTTGAACTGGAAGAAAGAGTCATCTTGCAGAAGGATATCGAAATCGTAGCTATAAAGTACGGCATCTACATACTCGATAAATGCTTGGAGATTGTTGATTTCTCTTTTTATGATATTACGTTGGCGGTTGGCCTTTATGATGGAGTCTTTATGGAGCGCACAATATTCAAGCAAGCCGACAGCCTCTTGTTGCAGAAGTAGGAAGTTGGAGTTGCTAATCATTTTAATTAGGTCACTTGTTATTGTTTACTATGCTATGCAAAAGCTCTTCTATGTCTTTATTGGACATTCCGGTATGTCTCAGGTTCTCAATCATGTTACTGATTGTGGCTTGAGCGGTTACTGTCACTCTGCTGACGTTTTCAATGTTCTTGGTGGAACTCTCGTCCGGCTGTTCGAATACCAGTTTATAGTCGTTAGCCTTTAGGCATTGGAATTCTTTTAGCATCAGTAGCATGTTGTCGTTGCATCCCGTCAGGTACAGCCAGCCTTTGGTTCTGGTCATGCTTGTGAACAGTCTGTCTCTTATTACTACATTGTCCGGTTGCTCAAAAGCCACATCTATTCCACAGATGATGACCATTCCGCATTCATTGCCTTTGGCCTTGTTTACGGTGGAAAGGGTGACATACCCTTCTCTGAAAAAACTTGTATTGTTATAAGGTGCATTGAGCAGGTTGAAAGATTCGATATCGTCTTGACGCAATAATGCTGAGATACGCTCAAAATAGCGACGGATATTTTGTGAGTCGATGCAGATTACGCAAATGTCGGTAGGCAAAAGTTCGTCATTTCTAATGGCTTTGACAATTGTCTGGTGAATATATTCGCATTCTTTTTCGAAATCGCGGAATTGTTTACATTGAATCGATTCTTGGTCGAAAACATCGTTCGAATAGAACGGAGTGTTTTCTTCAGGGCGAGAAATAATCATGTGGTCGCCGGTTTTGGAGTTCCCCTGTTCGACTTTAAATCCTAAAGACTCCCATTGCCCGTTGCTCCCCATTCGTTGCAAAACCTTTGAGTTATAAATACCCAAGCCAAGTGCAAATGCATAAATCAGGGAATATCGCGGGGTTCGATAGCACTTTTTCAATACCGTATCGCAATTTTCATCTCCGTGGGTGAAGTCCACATAGGGCTTCCCGTTTTCATCATACCCGAAAGTGTCTTTTTCATTTTGGATTTTTACATCAAAAATATTCTGGAAGTCATCGTAGGCCCAACAGATTTTCTTGTTCCCCTTGCACAATCGGTAGCATAACCGGTAGAATTCAACCGGGAAGTCTTGTCCCTCGTCAATTAAAATCAAGTCATATTCCGGCATGATTGTCTTTTTCAACAATTCACCGCAGATGTATCCAAAGGCGTCGTCGCTGTGGAACCTGGCTTGTGAAAACGACATGGGAGGTAATTCATTGTTTATGCACGTCGTATAGTACACTCCTTCGGATGACGCGCTTCCCCACGCATGGCAAATGGTAATCTTGGACCAGTCAGGTTCGGCATTATTGTAGTTCCGGTAGGCACGGCTGATTAAATCTCTGACAGAATCCCCTAACGACTTGGTATAGAACGTGTATAAAATGCGATGTTCCGGATGCCGTGCATGATAAATGGCAGCTTTGTAAGCCAGGATGACGGTTTTCCCTGAACCGGCAAGTCCTCTTACGCGTTGGGGAGATTCTATTTCGACAGAAGCAATTCTCTTTTGTTGCACATCGAATGCGGCAATATGTGCTTGAATGTTACTAAGGATGTGTGCTTTGCTATTCTCTTTGATTTCCTTGCGGTCCTTTTTCTTTTGCAAGTTTGATGTTCCGTCAATACAAGAATTAATCAGCAGGAACATGTCGTCCGGAATAGAGTGAGGAGCATCATGTTGCTGGATAAAAGTTTCTAATAGATTGATTGGACATAAGATGTAATCTTTGTCTTCAATCAGTTCAGGATATTGTCCTACCAAGACGGTGTTTATCTTGTATTTCAGTTCATTCCTGGATAGCCTTAACTCTGCGAACTTCAACATTCGAGAGGATATTTCATTGTATAAGGAATCTACGCGGTCGCGTACATAGCTATCCCATTTGCCCTCATTGTCAAGGTCGAAGCAGTAGATACCATAGCGAGAAGAAAGCAATAACAATTTCGCTTCTATCAGCTCTTCTGAAATTTGCCCCTTATAAAAAGGATATTTGTAGTATAAATAGGCGTTGTCATCCTTAATGACATGTTCTAATATCTCAAACACAGCTTTAACAAGAGGCTCTTTCTCAATGTCAGCTTTATTCCCGATGAATTCCATGTATATATTAATTATAGTGTTGCAATAGTGATTTTTACAAATATAGGGGAATTAAAAGTTTTGTGCAATGTTTGGATGACTTTTTGATGTTGGTTTGTCGTGTGGGGGATGTGTGGGCTCTGTCAAGCTGTTATAAACAGATCAGAAATGAAATTAAACAGTTTTTTCGGATCAGTTGATCCCGGTTTACCTCTTGGTTTACATCAGACGTTCAAAACCAACGTATAAACACGAAAGAAGCGACTATCCGTTTTAGATAATCGCTTCATTTCTGGTGATTCGCTTGGGGCTCGAACCCAAGACCCCAACATTAAAAGTGTTGTGCTCTACCTGCTGAGCTAGCGAATCAAACCTGTTATTGCTGTTAAGCGGGTGCAAAGATAGGGACTTTTGTATAAAGTGCAAACATTTTGGATAAAAAAGTTCGCTTTTTTATGCGTTTTTTTGCTTTTACTCCGTTTTTTCGGCGATTTTCTCTTCCGGAGGAGGAGAAACGGACTTATAAATGTCCTCTTTGTCGATGATGAATCGTTGGTAGTAAGACAGTATCAGCGTTGTAAGCGGAAGAGCGATAATCATGCCTAACATTCCCATTAACGCACCCCATACGGAAAGAGAAAGCAGAATGATGGCAGCATTCAGGCCTGTTATTTTACCCATGATGCGAGGTACGATGAATCCGTCCTGAATAATTTGTACGATGATAAACACGGCAAGAGCAGAGATGATGATAATCCAGAAGTTCTGCCCCGTGTCCGCCGCTTTCAGTATGGCAAGGATAATCGTCGGAATAAAGCCGATGATTTGCAAGTAAGGCACCATGTTGAGCGCACCGATGAAAAGTCCCAATCCTATAGCCAGCGGAAAATCAATAATCAGAAAACCGATGCTGAACAATATGCCTACACACAGTGCCACCAATGCCTGTCCGCGGAAATATTTGTTCATGCCGTCTTTTATATCATTCAATATGCCGGTGACCACAGGACGATATTTATACGGAATGAGGCGTACCCAGCCTTCGGACAGACTTTCGTAGTCTAATAAGATAAAGAATATATATAGCAGGATGATGAAGAACGTAAATACACTGAACAGTATATTGATAGATTCAGCCAGCAGAGACCACATTTTGGGGACAGCCTCTTTGATGACTTCCATCACATTTTTTCCGTCAAACAGCTGGTTCATGACTTGCATATCGATGTTGTTTCGAATGAATTCCGATAATGTAGAGGGAATGTTGCCCACATCCCTCTTGTTGGAAAAATACTCCATCAGGAGGTCTTTCACCCGCGAACACTCTTCTACCATCGGTGGAATTAGTAGATAGCAGGCACCTCCGCCCACCACAAGAATCGTGATTAATGCGCAGAAGATGGAGAGAATTCTACTTTTCATCCGCAGCCGATACTGAAAGAATGTCACCAGCGGATACATCATATAAGCTACCAGCCACGCTATGAAGAACGGCAACAGAACGCTGCTCAACCTGTTTAGCAACATCAGCAGTCCGATGATTATAGCTCCGATAATAATCCCCCGGATAAAACTGTCGAAAGTTATTTTTTTGCGTTCCATGTCCTTTTCGTGAATTTGCCTATACTTCTTGCATTATATTTCATCGCAAAAATAATCATTTTGACTACTATCCGATATTTTTTCATGATTTATTTCTACATTTGCGATTATTAATGTGTAACATTGGGATATGCAAACTTTGCTGAATGAAATAGAACTGGATATTCGCGAATTGCAGTGTTTGGTGCAGGCTATTGCGGCAGACGGCAATTCTGCCTTACGACCGGTGGCACGCCGCAGCATTCGCCAACTGGTAGCGCGCCTGGATGCACTGGAGCACTGGCTGGGTGATGAAAAAGAAGAGCATCCGCAACCATCCGAAGAACCACCCTCGGTGAATGAGTCCGTTCCGCCCGAACCGGTTGCAGACGAACCCGAATCTTCCGTTTCTCCCATTATTGCCGACCGTGTCCGCCCCGCCGTCGACCTCCGCCGTGCCATCAGCGTGAACGATTCGTTCCGCTTTGCCCGCGAGTTATTCGATGGAGATGTCTCCCGCATGAACGACGCTGTCAGCCGTCTGGGCGAAGCCGCTTCATTGGACGAAGCCTTGCAGCTCCTTGTCACCTATATACACCATGCAGACGAGAACAATGCCGCTTACATGGATTTTGTAGAACTCCTTAAAAAATATCATCATTAAGCCTATGCCGGCAGGAAAACTATATATCGTACCTACACCCGTGGGCAATTTGGAGGACATGACTTTCCGGGCCATCCGCGTGCTGAAAGAAGCCGACCTGATTCTGGCGGAAGACACACGCACATCTGGCATCTTACTGAAGCATTTTGAGATAAAGAATGCCATGCAGTCCCATCATAAATTCAACGAACATCAGACTGTAGAAAGCGTCGTGCGGCGCATCGAGGAAGGCAATACCGTTGCCTTAATATCCGATGCCGGAACCCCCGGCATATCCGACCCCGGCTTTCTTGTGGTGCGCCAGTGCGTACGCCAAGGCATTGAGGTTGAGTGTCTGCCCGGTGCCACTGCTTTTGTGCCGGCCTTGGTGGCATCGGGACTGCCGTGCGAGAAGTTCTGCTTTGAAGGCTTTCTGCCTCAAAAGAAAGGTCGCCTGACGCGCCTGAAGGAACTGTCTGCAGAGCGTCGCACCATGGTGTTTTACGAGTCACCCTACCGCTTGCTGAAAACCCTGCAACAGTTTGTTGAACATTTCGGCGGAGAGCGGTTGGCTTCCGTGTCGCGCGAGATTTCCAAAGTACACGAAGAAACAGTGCGCGGCACACTGTCCGAGTTAGTAGATCATTTCACCGCCCACGAGCCCAAAGGTGAAATAGTAATGGTAGTATCAGGAATAGACGATTAAAATAACCCCAAAATTAAATGAAAAGCGTATGAAAAAAATTGCAGTATTATTTGTCGGTGCCGCCGTTATGGCATCATGCGGTAATTTTTCGGGCGAGAGTAAAGACCGGTTAAAGGCCGAAAACGATTCCCTTTTGTTGGAATTGAATCAACGTAATGTAGAGTTAGACGAGATGTTGGGTACTTTCAACGAGATTTCCGAAGGTTTCCGTCAAATCAACGAAGCAGAGAATCGTGTAAACTTACAGCGTGATGCAGTGGGCGAAGGCTCATTGACGGCCAAAGAGAAGATAGCTTCCGATATCGAGTTTATCCGCAAGCAGATGGACGAGAACAAGAAGCAGATAGCCAAATTGCAGTCTCAGCTGAAAGCCAGCAAGAACAACTCTGCCCAGTTGAAAAAGGCGGTTGAGTCGCTCACCAAAGAATTGGAAGAAAAGACCCGTCGCATCGAAGAATTGCAGAACGAGTTGGCTGCCAAGAATATCCGCATTCAGGAATTGGATGCAGCCGTGATGGACCTCACAGCTACTAAAGATGAACTGACCGCCGAGAACGAGGCCAAGGCCCGTACCGTAGCCGAGCAGGATAAGGCGCTGAATACCGCATGGTTTGTATTCGGAACCAAGAAGGAACTGAAAGATCAGAACATTCTTACCGGTACCGGACTTTTCAAGAAAGGCAAAGTACTGAAGGATGATGAAATTAACCGTGATTACTTCACTCAAGTGGATATCCGTACAACGAAAGAGATTAAGTTGTACTCCAAAGATGCCGATGTCCTGACCTCTCACCCCGAAGGCTCTTATACATTAGAGAAAGACGACAAAGGCTTGCTGACTTTGAAGATTACCAATCCGACTACTTTCTGGAGCATATCCAAGTATCTGGTTATTCAGGTGAAATAATATAATAAATTAGTATTTATAAATTGAACGTAAAAAAATACCGTAGTGTGGATTTCCACGCTACGGTATTTTTTTTGAGTATCAAGTGATATTTGGGAAAATACATCGAAAATACCTATCTGTTGTTTTTTATCCAAGTTGGACTATTCGGTCAAAGCTCAATTACGCAATTCAAAAAAAAGTGTATGCCGTCGCCAATACATTAGTTTCTTGTTTAGGCTTCCATTTCTTAGGCGAAGAGGAACACTTGTTTGAAAATTTGGTATATATAGAGTTGTGTCGCTACAGTAGAGAAATATTCTATTTAAATAATGGCGCTACCGAATGTGATTTTTGGGTACGTGAGTTTTTTTGTGTGACACAAGCCATACAGGTCTGCTACTTGCGGAAGGACTTGGTGTGTGCGAGCGTGAAATTAAAGGCTTGTTGAGTGTACTCGATGCTTACCAACTGGCTGAAAGTGTCATCATAACAGATTCCCATAGGGAGGAACTGGAAGTGAGAGGGAAAAATCTCTTTTTGCCTGCTTGGGAATGGCTGTTGCAGTAGGATTTCCTTCGGACGGGCGATGTAGAGTTGGGAGGGAGTGTAATGAAATATATTTCATGAAAATACGCCCCAAAAGTTAGACAAAAAACTTTTGGGGCGCCAATCAAACAACCTCTTATGGCGAGATTATCCTCAGATACGCTTTCCCGATGTCAGATGCGACTTACGGCAAAGCCTAGAGAGATTATTCGGCAGCTTCCTCCTGTGCAGCTTGATAAGCTTCTGCATTCAGGTAAAGAGTTGAAGGTAGGCTTACAGCATAAATGCTACTGCCCATTCCAAGGAGGAGCGACGATGCTGGGAATGTGATGCTGCCGGCTTCTTCATCATATGTACCCAGTGGATAGGTAGAACCGCCTTGTACATTCCCGTTAAGAGTTCCGGTGTACATTGCTCCGTATCCCCAGTCAAGACCTAAATCAGAGATTGCCATGCTGGCACTGCTTCCCGTGCAAGAGATAACGAACAGGTTTTCTCCTTCTACTATCTCTTCCGGTGCAACGCTTGGATAGCCATTGTATGCGCCCAATTCATCCTGTGCAGTAGATGCATGGTCGTACGGACTGCTAAAGCGGAAACGTACTCCATTCGCTGTTACGGCGCGATCCAAGTATACGCTCATGGTCACAGGGTCTTGACCGAACATAGCAGCCAAGATTCCGTCAGTCCAATACCCTGTTCCATACGTTTCCCATGACAATCCGGTAAAGGCTGCCGTTTGGTACGTCTTTGTATTGCCATTCACAGCCACTACGGTGATGGTATATTCACCTATCAGTCCGGTAATGTAGAGGTCATAGTCCGCAGTACCGTTGATTTCCGTAATCTGCGTGCCATTCTCAATGACATAATTCATATATCCCTCCTCGCCCATAGATGAGAGGTTCTCTTCCATGGTAGCAGTCAGTTCAGCCAGATAGTACACCTCGCGGACAGCGCTGTTGCTTGCCAGGCGGAGGTAAATGTCGTTGTCCGGGTTGTATGGAGATGCCGCCGTGTACTGATAAATCACGACGTTGGGTGTGGAGTCGTTACCCGGCTCCGTGCCCTCGTCTTCGGAGCACGAGGTCAATGCCGTTGCAGTCAGTAAGGCTGCAAACAAAGTATAGATATATTTTTTCATACTCATTCTTTTTATATTTAAATGTTACCACATATACTCCTCAGAGTCGCCAGACGGAGCAATAGGTGTCGGGTTGTTGGTACAAGCCACGTTATAATTCGTCTCCGACTGTACGATACAGAGGTTCATCCAATCGGGAGGCGTAGTTGTGTTCCAGCGGTCACCTTCTATGTGGTTGGTGTTGGCATAGCTGC